>CALAEG010000424.1 GCA_937890965.1 uncultured Caulobacteraceae bacterium
CGTATATCGCTGCATTGAACATTCCCTAGACAGCGGGAGACCACCAATGACCGACGAGACCGTTGCGGAGCACAAGATCGAAGCGCTCGCGCTATGGTCTAAATACGAAGATATCGCGATGCACTTCAACGACCTGCTCATGCGATTACGGTCACAGAGCCTTGCTGGGATTGCCGCAATTTCTACGCTTGTTGGACTCTTCACCAAGGGCGCCTCGACCACCATGAAAACGGATTGGCTGGCGGCGGGCGCTATCTTTATTGGGATGGCGTTATTCTGGATTTCGATCTGGTGCTTGGATTTGTTATATTACAATCGGCTACTGATGGGCGCGGTCACTGAGATCAGAAGCCTAGAGAAAGACCTGAATGGTCGCTCAAATATTAAGGTCGCAATGAGCACCACGATAGAGGAAGAATTTTCCCGTCAGGGACGCTTCCTCGGTGTGACACTGTTTTATGGAATAGTTCTGATTACCATATTCGCCGGGGCGATCTTTTCTTGGTGCCAATATCGCCACGCCTAGAGCACTTTCCTGACTGATTGAATCGGATCGGGATTCCCAAATCAGCGAAGGTCTGATTCAAACTGCATGCTGGCGAAGGAGGCCGGCATGCATGAGCAAAGCGCTGTCGGTTGACCTGCGTGAGCGGGTGGTCAAAGCCATAAAGGCAGGGATGTCGCGCCGGCAGGCGGCGGCGCGGTTCGGGGTGAGCCCCGCCAGCGCGGTTCGCTGGTTCACCCTGGTGCAAGAGACCGGCGATGTCCGGCCCGGGCCGCTGGGGGGTGACCGTCGGTCGGGTCGGATCGAGCGCTATGCGGCGCTTATCCTCGAGCTTTATGAGAAGACGCCCGACGTCACGCTGGCGGAACTGAAGGCCGAACTGGCTGAGCGCGGGGTCGCCACCGGCATGACCACGATCTGGCGCTTTTTCCAGCGTCGGAAGATCACGCTCAAAAAAAGACCGCGCACGCGGCGGAGCAGGACCGCCCAGATATCCTGACACGACGCCAGGCCTGGTTCGACGGCCAGTTGGATCTCGATCCCAAGAGGCTCGTCTTCATCGACGAGACTGGCGCCAGCACCAAGATGGCCCGCCGGCACGGGCGCGCGCCACGCGGCCAGCGCCTACGCGCCGGCGTCCCGCATGGCCATTGGAAGACCACCACCTTCGTCGGCGCGCTACGCCTCTGCGGCATGACCGCGCCGATGGTCCTGGACGGGCCAATGGATGGAGCGTGGTTCCTGGCCTATGTTGAGCAGGTCCTCGTGCCGACCCTGAGCCCGGGCGACATCGTCGTCCTCGACAATCTTCCCGCCCACAAGGGCGCCGCTGCACGTGAGGCGATCGAGGCGGCCGGCGCGAGCCTTCGCTTCCTCCCGCCATACTCGCCAGACTTCAACCCGATCGAGAACGCCTTCTCAAAGCTCAAGGCGCTGTTGCGCAAGGCCGCGGCCCGCCGCGTCGACCAGCTCTGGGCCGCGATCGCCACCGCCATCGACACCTTCACACCACAGCAGTGCGCCAACTACTTCGCCGCCGCAGGCTATGATGCAGGCTGATGGGAAAACGCTCTAGGTCCCCGGCGACGCCGCCACGAAGCGAGGGGCGCCGGCCTAACCCGGCGTCGCCTCAAGCGCCTTGACGAAGGATTCCCGCCAGGCGGTCACGTCGTCCTTCCGCACGCCATCGAACAGGGCCTCATAGCGGCGTTTGCGTTCGTTCAGGTCCATGGTCAGGGCGCGTTTCAGCGCCTCGGACAACTCCTCGTGGGAGAAGGGATTGACGATCAGCGCCTCCTTCATCTGCAGCGCCGCGCCGGCGAAGCGGGAGAGGATGAGCACGCCTGGGTCTTCCGGGTTCTGCGCGGCGACATATTCCTTGGCCACCAGGTTCATCCCGTCACGCAGCGGGGTGACCAGGCCGACGCGGGCGGCGCGATAGACCCCGGCCAGCTCGTCGCGGCGATAGTTACGATTCACGTAGCGGATCGGCGACCAGTCGGTGTCCGCGAAGGCGGCGTTGATGCGGCCGGACAGGGTGTCGAGCTGGGTGCGGATGTCCTGATAGGTATCGACGTCGTCGCGCGACAGCGGCGTGATCTGCAACAGGAAGACCTTGCCGTGAAAGTCGGGATTGTCTTTCAGGAAAAGCTCGAAGCCCAGGAACCGTTCGTCCAGCCCCTTGGAATAGTCCAGCCGATCGACGCCGACGATCATCGAACGGAACACCGACTGGGCGGCCATGCGGTCGTACATGCGCGCGGCGGCGGCCGAGCGGACCTGGACAGCGAAGTCCTCCGCATCGATGCCGATCGGGAAGGCGCCGGCGCGGACGGTCTTGCCGAAGGCTTCCAGAACGCCGTCGGCAAGGACGCTGCCGCCGACCTCGTGCGCCAGATAGTCCTCGAACGCTTCCAGCCACTCGGTGGTCTGGAATCCGATCAGGTCGTAGTCGAACAGGGCTTCAACCAGTTGCCGGTGGCGGGGCAGGGTGGTGACCAGCTGCCGCGCCGGCCAGGGAATGTGCAGGAAGAAGCCGATCCGGTTTTTGACGCCGAGGCGCCTAAGCTCTCGCGCCATCGGGATCATGTGATAGTCGTGGATCCAGACGATGTCGTCTGTCCCGATCAGGGGACGGATGGTTTCGGCGAATCGACGGTTGACCCGATCATAGCCCTGGTTGAACGACCGATCGTAGGCGGCCAGGTCGATGCGGTAGTGGAACACCGGCCAGAGCGTCCGGTTGGCATAGCCGTTGTAATATTCCTGAACATCGATGTCCTCGAGATCGATGGTGGCGATGGTGACGCCGTCGGACCTGGTGGTGGTAATCTCGCCGGTGAACTCCGGGGTGGTATTGCCGCTCCAGCCGAACCAGAGGCCATTATAGGCGCGCAGACCCGCCGTCAGCGCCATGGCCAGGCCGCCGGTCTGGGCCGCGCCGCGCCCGGCCGGCCTGGAGATCCGGTTGGAGACGACGATCAGCCGGCTCATCTGGCCGTGCTCCAGGGCCGCGACAGCAGGGTGGCGCAGTTGATCAGGCCAACCAGGGAATAGGTCTGCGGATAGTTGCCCCAGAGCCGCCCGTCCTTCAGGTCGATATCCTCCGAAAGCAGGCCGGCCGAGGTGCGGTGGCTGAGCATCTGCTCGAACAGCTGGCGCGCCTCGATGCCCCGCCCGCTCAGATGCAGCGCCTCGATGAACCAGAATGTGCAGACGTTGAAAGCCGTCTCCGGCTCGCCGAAATCGTCGTCGGCATAGCGCATCAGGTAGGGGCCGCGCTTCAGCTCGCGCTCGATGGCGGCGAAGGTCTTCAGGTGGCGCGGATCGTCCGGCGCGATGAAGCGGACATCGACCATCTGCAGCAGGCTGGCGTCGAGCTCCTCGCCGCCGAAGCTGGCGGCGAAACGGTCCTTTTCGGCGTTCCAGGTCTCGGCCTCGATCCGGGTCCGGATGGTCTTGGCGCGGTCCTGCCAATAGGCGACGCGATCGGGCAGGCCCAGCGCCTGCGCCGCATTGGCCAGCCGGTCGCAGGCCGCCCAGCACATGACCGCGGAATAGGTATGGACGCGGGCGATGGTGCGAAACTCCCACAGCCCCGCATCCGGCTCGGCGTGCAGCAGGAAGGCGCGCTCGCCCACCTTTTCCAGCGCCTGGAAGTCCTCGGCCGTGGCCGGGCGCAGCAGCCGCTCGTCGAAAAAGGCCTGCACGGAGGACAGGATGATCTGTCCGTAGACGTCGTGCTGCAGATGCTCGTGCGCCTGGTTGCCGGCCCGCACCGGCCCCATGCCGCGAAAACCCGGCAGCGCCTGGACAATGCGCTCGCCAAGCGCCGGCTCCAGGCCCACGCCGTAGACCGGCTGGATGTGGCCGCCCTTCGACTGGTCAATCAGGTTGCGCAGGTAACGCAGATAGTTTTCCAGCATGTCCGCCGCACCCAGACGATTGAGCGCCTGGACCACGTAATAGGCGTCGCGAAGCCAGCAGTAGCGATAGTCCCAGTTGCGTCCCGAATGCGGCGCCTCGGGGATGGAGGTGGTCATGGCCGCGACGATGGCGCCGGTCTCCTCATAGGCGCAGAGCTTCAACGCAATGGCGGCGCGGATCACCGCCGTCTGCCACTCCAGCGGCACCGACAGCGTCCGTACCCATTCGCGCCAGCCCGTGGCCGTCTCGCGCAGCATCCGCTCGCAGGTGGTCAGCACGTCGGCGTCCAGGCCCTCGTCGGGGCCGAGGAACATGGCCAGATCCTGCTCCAGCCGGAAGGTCCGCCCGGTTAGGACGTGCGAGACCGGACAGTTGGTGGTCATCCTCATGGTCAGGTCGGAACAGAGGAAGCGGATGTGGTTGGAGCCCGAGGTCCGTTCGGCCGGCCGGCCGCCCCAGTCGGCGGTTGGCGCCAGCCTTATGCGGATGTTCGGCGCCCCGGCCAGCGGCCGGATGATGCGAATGAAGGCGGTGGGTCGATAGATGCGGCCGTACTGGCCGTAGCGCGGCGAGAAATCCAGGATCTCCAGGGCCGCGCCGTGGGTGTCGGTGAGCACGGTGCGCAGGACCGCGGTGTTGCGTAGATACGCCTGCTCCGCCCCGGCCAGGTCGATCATGTCCACCGCCCAGGTCCCTTGGGTCGCCGCCTCGCCCGGGTCGCGATCGCTGAGCAGGCTCGAAAACACCGGATCGGAATCGAAGCGTGGCACGCAGGCCCAGACATAGCGGCCCAGCCGGTCGATCAGGGCGCTGACCGCGCAGTTGCCGATCGGGGCGAGGTCGAGATCGCCGGTCATCTCGTCCATCAGGCGGCCCCGGTTCGCGAAACGGCCGCCGCCAGCCAGTCGAACACCGCCTCGACATTCTCCAGCCGCATCCGCGCGGCGGTCGGGCGTGCCGGCCCGACCAGAACGCCGAAGCCGCCAGCGGCCGCGGCGGCGGCAAAACCGTGCTCGTCGGTCAGGTCGTCGCCAACGAACACCGGCCGCGATCCGGCGAAGGGCGGCTCGGCCATGAAGGCGATCAGGGCGTCGCCCTTGTCTGGGCCTGGCGTGCGCAACTCCGCCACCATCTGCCCCCATTGCGCCACCAGGTCGTCGGCTGGGGTCAGCCGTTCCACCACCTCGCGCACGTCGGCCAACGCGCCCGGCGCAGCGCGGTAATGGATGCCGACGCTCACCCCCTTTTCCTCGACCACCGCCCCGGGCCAGGCCCGGGCGATGGCCTCGAACGCCGCCTTGGCGCCGGCCACGGCCGGGCTGGGCTCGGCGCGCCAGATTGGGCCGTGGCCCAGGCGGCGCTCCAGACCGTGTACGCCCGCCAGAGACGCCACGGCGCCGTCCAATATGCGGTCGAGATCGGCGATGGTGCGTCCGCTGATCACCGCCAGCCGCCCCCCCAACGCGGCTTGCAACGCTTGCATCAGCCGCGTGCGCGCGGCCTCCGGCCGCACCTCCTCGGGCCGAGCCACGATGGGCGCCAGCACGCCGTCCAGGTCGAGAAAGAGCGCCACACCCTCAGGCTCGAGTGGTCCGGGCCGTTCCGGAGCTTCGGCGAGCTTCAGCGCCTCGTCGGCTCGGTTGGTTCCCGCGCGCTGCATCGGTTCTCCTTGGACGTTCAAGCGATTCTGGATCGCGCGATGATAGGGTGCTCGCGCCCGGCCTTCATCGAAAACCGTCATCGCGCCGACAGGGTTTTTGCGCCAAAGCTCTCACCGGCATCAACCAGGGCATCATAGGCGTGTGAGCGAGGCAGGCGAGAGCGATCCGGAGCGTCAGGCCGAAACGCGGCACAAGATCGCCAACATCTTCCAGCTGCTGTCCACCCTGACCCGCATGCGGCTGCAGCGGGCGGCCGAACCAGAGTCGCGCCGGCATCTGTCGTGGATGCTGGACATGGTCGCAGCGCTTGGCGCGCTGCAGCACCGGCTGAACAGTCCGGGCGGTGAGGATTTCGGGCTCTATATCGAGGACATGGCCGGCCAATGGCGGCGCAGCTGCGCCGACCGGCCGATCGAGATCGCGGTTGCCGTCCAGCCGCTGCAGGTCCCCGAAAACCACGCCTCGGCCCTGGCCCTGATCGTCAACGAACTGGTCATGAACGCCATTGCCCATGGCTTTCCCGACGACCGCGCCGGCGTGATCCGAGTGGAACTCGAACGCCTGGGCGAGCGTGCGGCGGTGACGGTCAGCGATGACGGCCAGGGCTATGACCCGCACGCCGTCGAGACCGGCGGACTGGGGCTCGGGCTGGTCAACGGCCTGGCCGCCCAGGTGCGCGGCGCGCTGACCACCACCTGCGACAACGGCGTGCGCAGCCGGTTGGAATTCCCCATCGCCGCCAGGGCTGTTTAGCCGCCCACGGAACGATGTGACCGGGTTGAGGCGTTAAAGACCGGGGTTTTGAAGGTCTTAACGCGCCTATGACAACCGGTCTGCACCGCATTCCTCGCTCTTTCTGGTGGGCGCTCGGCATTTCGAGTGCGCTGATCCTGGCGCTCGCCGTCTTCCTGGCGCTGTTCGACTGGAACATGCTGCGCGGGCCGATCGCGCGCGAGGCCTCGGCCATGACCGGCCGCCAGGTGCGCCTCGACGGGAACCTCGCCGTGCATCCGTGGTCGTGGACGCCCAGCGCCACGGTCGACGGGCTGAAGATCGGCAATCCGGCCTGGATGGGCGGCGGCGACGTCGCCGACATCGACCGGCTGACCGTTTCGGTGAAGTTCTGGCCGCTGCTGATCGGCCGCGTTGAACTGCCGCTGGTCCAGGCCGAGCATCCGACTCTCGCCTTCTATCGCGACGCCTCCAATCGCAACAACTGGCGGTTCGGACGCTCGACCCAGCCGGCCAAACTGCCGCCGATCCAGCATTTCATCATCGACAACGGCCACCTCAACTACATCGACAAGAAGCGCGGCCTGATCATCGTCGGGACCATGCAGTCGAGCGAAACCGCCGGCGGCCAGGGCGCCTTCCATCTGGACGGCAAGGGCTCGATCAACCGCGATCCCTTCCTGGTCACGGTTACGGGGGCGAGCCTGATCAACGTGCGCCACAACCAACCCTATCCATTCAATGCCGACATCCGCGCCGGCGACACCCATGTCATCGCCCATGGCGAACTGCCCCAGCCGTTCGACTTCGGCCAGATCCGCACCGATCTCGTCGTCTCCGGGAACAATCTGGCCGACATCTATCTGCTGACGGGCCTCGCCTTGCCGATGTCGCCGCCCTATCGGCTGAGCGGGGAACTGCTGCGCAGCGGGACCAGCTTCACCTTCCACAATGTGGTCGGTCGCGTCGGGGCCAGCGACCTGGAAGGCGTCTTCAAGGTTGACCGCGAAGCGGACGACCGGCCGGACCTGCACGCCGACCTGCGCTCGCGCCAGCTCCATCTTGCCGACCTCGGCTCGCTGATCGGCGCGCCCACCTCGGGCATCGCCAAGACCCCGGCGCAGGAGGCGGACACCGCCCGGCTGAACGCCGAGGGCCGGCTGCTTCCCGATGCCCAGCTGAACATGACCCGCGTGCGCGCCATGGACGCCATCGTGCATTACCGCGCCGCATCGGTGCTGGCCGGCAAGCTGCCGCTCCGCGCCTTTGCACTCGACCTGACGCTGGATCACGGCGTGCTGGCCGCCGATCCGGTCTCGTTCAGCCTACCGCACGGCGATCTCACCGCCCATGTCCGCCTCGACGCACGTCCCGACATCCCACTCACCGATGTCGACGCCAGGGTCGTCAACCTGCGCATGGAGGACTTCCTTCACAACGCCGGGCCGCCGGCGCTCGAGGGTCTGGTCGAAGCGCGCGCCAGGCTGCACGGCGCCGGCGGCTCGGTGCACGATGCGGCCTCCAGCGCCGACGGCAGCCTGACGGTGGTGGCGCCGCACGGCGAGATCCGCCAGGCCCTTGCCGAACTGCTCGGGATCGACGTGATCAAGGGCCTTGGCCTCTATCTGGCCAAGGACCAGAGCGAGACCGGCGTGCGCTGCGCGGTGGCCGACTTCCAGGCGAGCAACGGCGTGCTCACCGCCCGCAACCTGGTTCTCGACACCGATCCGGTGCTGGCGACCGGCAAGGGCACGGTCGACATGCGCACCGAGACCATCAACCTGGTCCTGCAGGGCCATCCGAAGAAATTTCAGCTGATCCGGCTGAACGCGCCGATCACCCTGACCGGCCAGATCCGCTCGCCGAAGATCGGGGTGAAGGCCAGCCAGGCCGTCGGACAGGTGGTCGCGGCGGTGGCGCTGGGCGCCTTCCTCAGCCCGGTGGCCGCCATCCTGCCTTTCGTCGATGTCGGCCTGGCCAAGAATGCCGATTGCGCCGGCCTGACAGCCCAGGCCCAGGCTCAGGGGGCGCCGGTCAAGGCGGCCGCACGGGCTCGGTAATCAGGACTGCCCAGGCGGTGGCCTGATCGGATTTTGCGTCGTAGATATATCCCAGCCCCGGCCATGACATTGAGAGCCGGTGAGATTTGGGAGTGAGACGCGAATGATTGAAACCAAGGAATTGCTCGACCCGGCCCGGGTCGCCGAAATGTCCGCCAAGGGGATGATGTCATCCCTCTACGCGCAGCTGAAGCCCGACGCGGTCGCGGTTTACGGGCCGCGCAGCCAGCGCACCTTCGCCCAGCTGAATTCCAACGCCAACCGGCTGGTGGCGGCGCTTGCCCGCGCCGGTGTCGGCGATGGCGACCACATCGCGCTAATCTGCGGCAACACCGTCGAGTTCGTCGAGGTGCTGGCCGCGGTCTACCGCTCAGGCCTACGCCTGACCCCGATCAACTGGCACCTGAGCCCGCCGGAGGTCGCCTATATCGTCGGCGACTGCCAGGCCAAGGCGCTGATCGCCTCGGCCGATTTCGCGGCCCCGGCCCTAGCCTCGGTGAACGACAATCTGAAGATCAAGTTGGCCATTGGCGGCGAGATCGAGGGCTTCGACAGCTACGAAAAGGCGCTGGCCGCCGAGAGCGACGCCGATCCGGACAACCCGGTCCACGGCACCACCATGATGTACACCTCCGGCACCACCGGCCGGCCGAAGGGCGTCTTCCGCGCCCGCGCCATGGTGATCCCGCCGACCTGGGGCGAGGGCTCGCCGAAGGGCTACGAAATCAACGAAGACGTCAATCTGTGCTGCGGCCCGGCCTATCACGCCGCGCCGCTCGCCTTCGACATCGCCCAGCCGCTCAACGCCGGGGTCACCATCGTGCTGATGGAGCGGTTCGATCCCGAGGAACTGCTCAAGACCATCGAAAAGTACAGGGTGACCCACACCCACATGGTCGCCACCATGTTCCAGCGCATCCTGGCACTGCCCAAGGAGATCCGGGAAAAGTACGACGTGTCGTCGCTGCGCCACATCCTGCACGGCGCCGCCCCGACGCCGCCGGAGATCAAGCGGGCGATGATCGAATGGCTGGGCCCGATCATCAATGAATACTATGCCGCCAGCGAAGGCGGCGGCGCCTTCATGATCAATTCCGAGGAGTGGCTGACGAAGCCGGGCAGCGTTGGCCGCCTGCTGCCGGGTTCCGGCACCCGCCTGATCAATGACAAGGGCGAGGATGTGCCCGTCGGCGAAGTCGGCCAGATCTATTTCCCGCACAGCCCGATCGCCCGGTTCGAATATTACAACGACAAGGCCAAGACCCAGGCCGCGGAGCTGGAGGGCGGCGATCACTTCACGGTCGGCGACATGGGCTATGTCGACGAGGACGGGTTCCTGTTTCTCACCGGCCGCACCGCCGAATGCATCATCTCCGGCGGGGTGAACATCTATCCGCAGGAGGTCGACAACGAGTTCGTCCGCCATCCGGCCGTGCGCGAGACCTGCACTGTCGGCGTGCCCAATACCGAGTGGGGCGAGGAGGTGAAGGCGGTGATCGCTCTCTATCCCGGCTACCAGCCGACGCCGGAACTGGCCAAGGAGCTGCTCGACTTCATCCGCCCCAGCCTGGCCGGCTACAAGATGCCGCGCAGCGTCGACTTCGTCGACGACATCCCGCGCTCGGAAGCCGGCAAGGTCCAACGCCGCCAGGTCCGCGCCCCCTACTGGGCGGGGCGCGACAAGCAGATCTGACCGCAGCTAGGGCTGCGCTTCCTCCAGGTAGCGCCGACGTACGTGCCGCTTGAAGGCGTCGGTGGAAAGCGGGCCGCCAGTGGCGTCGGTGACCAGGGTCGCGAAGCTGGTCAGGCTGGCGCGCTGGTGCACGCGCGGGCGAACCCAGTTGAAGTAGGGCGTGAAATCGCCTCGGCCGAGGCCGGGCAGGATGTCGGGTTCGTCGGCCGTGGCGCGCTCGAACAGCTGGGCGGCCAGCATCGAGCCCATGGCGTAGTTGGGGAAGTAGCCGATCAGGCCGGCCGCCCAATGGATGTCCTGCAGGCAGCCCTGGGCCAGGCTTGGCGGGGTGCGGCCGAGCAGCTTGGTGAAAAGCTCGTTCCAGGCGCCGGGAATGTCGGCCACGGCCAGGTCGCCACTCATCAGGGCCTGTTCCAGCCGGTAGCGCAGGATCACGTGCAGCGGATAGGAGATCTCGTCGGCCTCGACGCGGATATAGTCGTTGTCGAGCCGCCGCCAGGTGTTGACCACATTGGACAGCGCCCAGACGGCCGGGTCGCCGCCGAAGGTCTCGGCCATCAGGGGGCTAAGAAAGCCGAGGAATTCCTGGCTGCGGCCGGCCAGCATTTCCAGCGACAGCGACTGGCTCTCGTGCACGGTCATGCCTCGCGCCTCTCCGCCCGGGCGAAAGGCGAAGCCGCGCGGCAGATTTGCCTCATACATGGCGTGCCCCGCCTCATGCAGGGTGGCGTGGATCGAGAACGGCGGATTGGCCTCGTCGTAGCGGGTGGTGAAGCGCACATCGCCCGGGCTGTGCGGCACCGAAAACGGATGCGGCGCCGCGTCGATGCGGAAATTATCCGGATCGTGCCCGACCGCCACCGCCAGGCGGTGGGATAGCGCGGCCTGGCGCTCGACCGAGACCGCCGGGAAGGGCATGGGCGCGGCCCAGCCCGCCTGGCGCGCGCGCACCTCGGCGATCAGCGGCGGCAGGAAGGCGGCGAGGTCGGCGAAGATCGGATCGATCATCGCCTCGCCGACGCCCGGATCGTATTCGTCGATCATGGCGCCGTAGGCCGTGGCGCCCAGCACCTGCGCCTTGGCGGCGGCGATTTCGCGGGTGATCGACAGCAGTTCGGCGAAGGGCCCGGCGAAGCTGGCGAAATCGTTCTCCGGCTTAGCCCGGGTCCAGATCGCCTGCAGCTGCTGGGCGATGCGCGACTTGGCGGCCTGGATATCCTTGGGGACCGCGGCGGCGTGGACCCATTGGCGGCGCATCTCGGTCAGGTCGGCGCGTTCGTCCGGCTCCAGCGCATTGGCCATGGCCTCGGCCTCGGCCAGCTCGTCGCCGGCGGCGGTCGAGCCGATCAGGTCGGCGGAGACCTCGGTCAGGGCCGCCATCTGCTCGCTCCTGGCCCAGGCGCCGCCGGACGGCATGTGGGTCTGGGCATCCCAGTTCAGCATCATCTGGGCGGCGGAGAGCTTGCCGGCGGTGGCGAAGCGATGGACGACGCGGGCAAAGGCGTCGGGCTGGGGAGCGGGCTTGTTCATGCTCAGTCTTCCACGGCGAACTTCAACCCCGCATGCGCTTCCAGTCGCCTGATCAGGGCCTCGCCCATGGCCGCAGCCGAGGTCCAGCAGCCACCGGGCGTGGTCTCATGCGAGACGTCGCGGGCCAGGCAGACGGCGCTTTCGCCCAGCATCTTCGAGGTCGAACCGTAGCCGGGGTCCATGTCGCCCTTGACCGAGGCGCGGAGCGTGCGGCCGTCGGCGGTCTCGCCGATGAAGAGGATGTCGTAATTGCCGCGCTCGCGCTCTTCTTTCGTTGGGCCCTCGCCCGGCTTGGGCATGGGACCGGCGCCGAAGCTGAAGCCGCCGGGCGCGGGGCCGCCGGCGGGCGGGCCGTCGGTCATCAGCATCTCGCAGTATTGGAAGTCACGGCCCCAAGGGTGGCCGAGCAGGAGGTTGGAGCGGTGCACCGCCTTGGTGTTGATGCCAGCCATCATGAAGGGGGCGACCCAGGAGCCAGCAACCTTGTCCTCATAGGCCGTCTCGCCATCCGGCTGGTCGGCGCCGACGAAGCCCGGCGTCAAGGCGAAGGGGTTGGCCAGGACGGCGCCAAGGCCGGGGTCCTTTTGCGCCGCGGCCATGGTCGCCATGCCGCTGGCCAGGGTGCCTCCGGAGAGTCCGCCGTCGATGCCGCGAACCCGGCCGCGCACCCGGGAAACGGCCGCGCCGAACTTCGCCTTGGCCTTTTCCTCCAGGAAGAAGACGCCGAGGTCGAAGGGGATGGAGTCGAAGCCGCAGGAAAAGACGATGCGCGCGCCCGAGGCCTTCGCCTTGGCCTCGTTGGCGGCGATCATCTGGGCGATCCAGTGGGACTCGCCGGTCAGGTCGACATAGTCGGTCCCGGCCTCGGCGCAGGCCGCCACCAAGCCGTCGCCATAGAGCTGATAGGGGCCGACGGTGGTGATGATCACCTTGGCGCGCTTGACCATGGCCGCCAGCGACGCCGGGTCGGACGCGTCGGCGACCACCAGCGGCAGGCTCTTCGTCGCGCCGATCTCGTCGCGCACCTCGGCCAGCTTCTCGGCGTTGCGCCCGGCCATGGCCCAGGCGATGTCGCCCGCCGCGCCGTAGGTTTTCAACAGGTGCGCCGCGACCAGCCGGCCGGTATAGCCGGTGGCCCCATAGACGATGATGTCGAACTCGCGGGCGGCGTTGCTCATGGCCAAGGGCCTCCTTTGTCGAGCGGGCGACCCTCAAGCCTCCTCGCCGCGCGGTCAAGCCGGCCTGACGTTGGAGTCCTGATCGCTCGCGGGCGGGCCGGCGGTCGCTTGACAGGGTCGCTTCGAGTCTGGGATCATCGCCACATCGTTCACCGCGCCTCGCGGTGGGCCGCGGTACCGCCGCGGTAGATTGAACGTCATGACTTCTGGTCATGGCGGGATATCTGCCGCGGGGCGTCTTCAATCGGGAGACGTCTGTGCCCCAGACTTTCACCCTTACCCCCGAACAGCTTGAAGCGTTTGATCGCCTTGGCGTCGTGCGCCTGCCAGGCTTCTATCCCGAGGCCGACATCGAACCGATGGCGGACCGCCTCTGGGCGGACCTTGAGCTTAGGTTCGGCATGGTCTGGGATCGGCCGGACAGCTGGACCGTCGCCAGTCCCGCCCACTTCCAGGCCCTGACACGCGCCGGGGCCTTCAGCGCTCTCGGCTCACCCAGGATGTCGGACCTGGCGGACGGCCTTCTCGGCGCGGGCGCGTGGGATGCGCCTAGGCCGTGGGGACGGCCGCTGGTCACCTTCCCCTCGCTCACGCCCAACATGCGGCGACCACCATGGCACCTGGATATCGGTGGCCTCCTCCTTAAGCCCACTGCCCGTCCTGAGAGCTTTCACCTTTCTGGAACCTCTGCTGCCCAATGGCGGCGGGACTCTGTATGTGTCGGGGTCGCATCAGTTGGCGCTGGAGATCGAGCGCGAACACGAGGGGCCGGTGCGCTCGGCGGACGTCCGCGAACGCCTGAAGACCGAACACCCCTGGTTCGCCCGCCTGCTCGCCGCCGACAGCGTCCACGTGCGTGAGTTCCTGAACGCCGAGTCGCGGGTCGGCGCTCACACCGTCCGGCTTGAAGAAATGACCGGCGCTCCAGGCGATCTCATCATCATGCATCCAGCCACTCTGCACGCGACCGCGCACAACGCGCTCGACCGGCCGCGGATGATGTTGACAGTGTGGATATACCGGCGAGGCGGCGCGACGGAATGACCGCTCGCTCTGTCAGGGCCGTCCCGTCCGCCTTCCGCATTGCGCTGGGCCCTTATCCCGGCTTAGGGTTGAGGCTGACTGAACGCCGATAAGCAAGCCGGCGGGTCTAGCGGAGGACACCGATGAAGTTCACCTGGTTCAACCTGATGCCCTGGCCCGACCTGCCGGACGACTTCCGCGAGAAGAACCGTTCGGTCTGGGTGGATATCGACCAGAACCTGTTCGATCCGGAACGGGCTCACACCGTCTACAACACCTATATGGACCTGCTTGAATATGCCGGCACGGTCGGGTTTGACGGCATCGGCGTCAACGAGCACCACCAGAATGGCTACGGCATCATGCCCTCGCCGAACATCATCGCCGCCGGCCTGGCGCGACGCACCAAGGACACCGCCCTTGTGGTGCTGGGCAACTCCATCGCCCTCTATAATCCGCCGGTCCGCGTGGCCGAGGAATTCGCCATGCTGGACTGCATTTCCGGCGGGCGGCTGGTGGCGGGCTTCCCGGTCGGCACCTCGATGGACACTAACTTCTGCTACGGCCAAATCCCCTCGCTGACCCGCGAGAAATACGCCGAGGCGCATGAGCTGATCATCCGCGCCTGGACCGAGCGCGAGCCTTTCGCCTTCAACGGCCGCTACAACAAGCTGCGCTACGTCAACATCTGGCCAAGGCCGATCCAGCAGCCGCATCCGCCTGTCCACATCCCCGGCGGCGGCTCGGTGGAGACCTACGACTTCTGCATCGACAACACCTATTCCTACTCGTACCTCAGCTTCTCGGGCTACATCCGCGCCAAGGCGCTGCTGCAGGGCTATTGGGACCGGGTCGCCGAGCGCAACGCGCCGGACGCCTCGCCCTATCGGGCCGGTTTCGCCCAGACCATCTGCGTCGCCGAGACCGACGAGGAGGCCGAGCGGCTGTACTGGCCGCACGTCAACTACTTCTACAATCGCTGCCTGCACGTCTATCCGGGCTTCGCCGACGCGCCGGGCTACCGGACCATCAAGACCATCCAGACCGGCGCGCTGTCGCAATACGCCCCGCCGCGCGGCGGCTATACCGAACTGACCTGGAAGGACCTGGTCGAAGGCGGCCATGTCATCGCCGGCTCGCCGGAGACGGTGCGCCAACGCATGGAGGACCTGATCAAGGGCCTGAACGTCGGCAACATCTTCTGCCTCATGCACGTCGGCAACATGCCGGCCGACAAGTGCATGTATTCCACCAAGCTGTTCGCCGAGAAGGTGCTGCCGCACCTGCGCAACATCTTCCCCGAATGGGCCGACGACGACCGCTTCTGGTGCAAGCCGCTGAACAAGATGGCCAAGCCCGGCAGCCTGCCTTCAGAGCGCGATGCGGCGGAAGCCGTCTCCGCGGCCCTGGTCTGAGGGAGACGATGATGGAGCTGAAAACCGTCAAGACCGAGCACGTCCCGGTCCAGTATCTCGAAGGCGGCTCCGGCCAGCCCCTGGTCTATCTGCACGGCGCCGGCGGCATGACCGCTGGCGATCCGCTGCTGACCAAGCTGGCCGAGAGCTTCCACGTGCATGCGCCCTATCTGCCCGGCTATGGCGAGAGCGAGGAGGCGCCCGAGCTGCGCGACATGCTCGACATCACCCTGCACACGCTGGATGTGGTCGATGCCCTTGGGCTGAAGGATCCGATCCTGGTCGGCCATTCCATGGGCGGCATGATCGCTTCCGAGATGGCCGCCCTGGCGCCGCACGACATCAGCCGGCTGGGCCTGATCTGCCCGAGCGGCCTCTGGCTCGACGACCATCCGATCGTCGATATCTTCGCCACCCTGCCGTTCGAGATGCCGGCCCTGATGTTCCACGACGCCGTGGCCGGCGCGGCGATGATGACCGCCGGGCGGAACGTGTCCGACCCCAACTTCCTGCAGACCTATCTGGTGCAGAACGCCCGCCAGCTCGGCATGGCCGGCCGGATTCTGTTCCCGATTCCCGATCGCGGGCTGGCCAGCCGCATGTACCGGATCAAGGCCAAGACCATCGTGGTCTGGGGCGATTCCGACCGCGCCATCCCGCCAGTCTATGCCCAGGAGTTCAAGCGCCGCATCAAGGGCGCCCAGCTGGTCTCCATCCCCGAGGCCGGCCACATGGTCATCTTCGAAAAGACCGATCAGGTGGCGGACGCGATCAAACGGCTGGCCTAGGGACTGGAGTCAGACCTTCGACGCCTCGCGGATCCGCGCCGACACCGCGGCGTAGAGGTCCTCGCCCCAGCCGGGCGCGACCGTCTCGCCCAGCGCGAACTGGGGCGGCACGCCTTCCGGCCCCTCGCCGGGCCCGAGCGGCGGGGAGAAGTAGCCCAGAGCGTAGCTGCCCATGGCGTAGCCCAGCAGCGCCTGCAGCCGCGGATCGAGGGTGCGGGCGATCTGTGGCGGGCAGGAGAGGTACTGGTTCTCCTCCTGTCGAAGCCAGCCAAGGCAATAGGTGAGGTTGATGCCAATGCGGTCTTCGGCGGTGCGGTTCTCGCCGCCGGCATGGATCACCGAGCCGGAATAGACCAGCACCGAGCCTCGTTCCATTTCGGCGTATCCGATCTCGTCCGGCAGCGCGCGCCGGTCGTCGGGCCAGGACGGGCTGCCGGGGACCACCTGGGTGGCGCCATTGGCCTCGGTGAAATCCGTCATCGCCCAGATGGTGTTCAGCTGCGGCTCGACGCCGTGCAGGAAGCCGCCCCAGGCCAGGCGGTCGCGGTGCAGGGGCTGCTTCGGCTGGCCGGGCCGGATGCGGATCACCTGGGTCAGATGCAGCTGGTAACGGTCGCAGGCCGGCAGCAGGAAGCCGTCGCAAGCCGAAAGGATGGTCGGGTGCATGATCAGCTCGCGGCAGGCGGGCGAGCGAGCGACCAGGGCGCCGGTGCGTGTGGTCTGGACGCCGGTGAACTGGTCGCCGCCGTTGGCGGTGGCTTCGACGTAAGGGTCGATTTCGGCCCTGACGACATCGATCTGTCCGGCGCTCAGCACGCGGTCGATGATCACCGCGCCATCGGTCTTCAGCGCCTCCACGATCGCTTCGGGCGGCGTGTCGGAGGGCAGATGGCTGAGGCTGGGCATCGCGGTCTCCGTTCGCCGGGCCCGCGAGTATAGGCGCCGCTGGGCGTTGCGCGAAAGGCGGGTGACGACTGGCCAGGCGGCCTCTCGCCGCTAGCGCCGCGGCGGCGCCCGCACCGCCATCGGCAGATCGTCGAACAGGCCGGGTCCGTCGTCGCCGATCCGGGCGCCTTCGATCTCCAGCAGGCGAAGCTTGGTCACCACCCCGCCATTGGCCGAGAAGCCGCCCAGCCTGCCGCCGGCCGCCAGCACCCGATGACAGGGCACCACAATGGCAAAGGGGTTGCGGCCAAGCGCCTCGCCGACCGCCCGCGCCTGCAGCGGGTCGCCCAACCGCGTGGCGATCTCGCCATAGGTCAGGGTCTGGCCCGGCCGGATGGTGCGGGCGACCTCGTAGACCCCGCGCGGAAACGCGGCGATATCGTCCATGTCCAGCGGTATTGCGCTCAGGTCGCGCCCCTCGCCGCCGACCAGGGCGGCGATGGCGGCGATGGCGTCCCGCACAGCGGCCGGCGGGGCGGCCTCGACGATGTCGGGAACGCGCCGCGTCATGCGCGCCCGTGTCTTCGCGGCATCGGCCTCCGGAAGCTGCACGCCCTTCAGGCCGCGCTCGCCCCAGGCGACGGCGCAGGCGCCGATGGCGGTGTCGAACAGGCAATAGCCAGGCGTGGTCATGGCCGTCTCGTCCCTATCCCGATTTGGAACCCATGTTATGGATCGGTCTCAAGGCCGATCCGGGAGGACCGATTGCACCGCATTCCAGCCCTGGCGGCGATCTCTTTCTTGCTATTGGGGTCCGCCGCGCGTGCGGCCGAGGCGCCCGATCCCTTCCTCTGGCTGGAGGATGTCGCCAGCCCCCGCGCCATGGCCTGGGTGCAGGGGGAGAACGCCAGGACGGTCGGCGTGCTTGAGGGCGACCATCGATTCGCCGGGCTCAATGCCGACGCCCTGAAGATCGCCGAGGCCACCGACCGTGTTCCGGCGCCGGAGCTGATCGGCGACCAGGTCTATAATTTCTGGCGCGACGACGCCCATGTGCGCGGCCTCTGGCGGCGGGCCAGCAAGGCGGACTATGCGCGCGCCGATCCACATTGGACCACGGTGCTCGATCTCGACGCACTGTCGGCCAGCGAACACGCCAACTGGGTCTGGGAAGGCGCCAACTGTCCGCCGCCGACCTACAGGCGTTGCATGATTTCGCTGTCCGACGGCGGCGAGGACGCCACCACCGAGCGCGAGTTCGATCTGACCACCAAGGCCTTCGCGCCCGGCGGCTTCGTCCTGCCGCACAGCAAGCAGAACGTCGACTGGCTCGACGCTGACACCCTGATCGTCAGCCGCGACTGGGGGCCGGGCACGATGACCAGCTCCGGCTATCCCTTCGTGATCAAGACGCTGAAGCGCGGCCAGGGCCTTGACCAGGCGGTGGAGATCTATCGCGGCAAGCCCAGTGACGTCTCGGTCGATCCGTCCGTGCTGCACGACGGCGACGGCCACGTGGTGACCCTGATCAACCGGGGGATCGACTTCTTCCATTCCGAGACCAGCCAGTTGACCGACAAGGGCGTGGTGCGTCTCTCGCTGCCGGACCAGGTCACCATTCACGGCTTGCTGGGCGGACGGCTGATCTTCACCACCGAACAGAGCTGGGCGTTCGGCGGGGTCTATAAGGCCGGATCCCTTCTCGCCTTCACTCCGCAGGCGCTGACCGCGCCGCCGCCGGTCGCCCTGGCCTGGGAGAACGGCAGCCACCTGATCTATGAGCCGACGTCCCGCCAGACGGTCGATCAGGTCGCGATCACGCGGCGCCATGTGGTCGCGGCGATCTACGACAATGTCCGTGGCGGGCTGATGTCATTTCAGCCGAACGGCGATCAGGCCTGGTCGAGGCTCGCCCTTCCCGTCGCGGCCAATTCATCGGTCGATATCGCCACCGCCAGCGATCTCGACGACGGGCTCTATTACGACGTGAGCGGTTTCCTCGATCCGCCGCGCCTGTTCCAGGCCGATGCGGCGCGCGGGACCGGCGCGCTGGTCAAGTCCCTGCCGGCCCGTTTCGACGCGTCCCGCGATACGGTCGACCAGTACGAGGCCACGTCCACTGACGGGACGAAAATCCCCTATTTCGTCGTGCATCCTAAGGGCATGGCGCTGGATGGGACGAACCCGGCCATCCTCTATGCCTATGGCGGCTTCCAGGTCTCCGAGACTCCCTACTATTCCGGCATCGACGGCAAGCTCTGGCTTGAGCGCGGCGGGGTGTATGTGCTGGCCAATATCCGTGGCGGCGGCGAGTTCGGGCCGGCCTGGCACGAGGCGGCGCTGAAGACCCACCGCCAGGTCGCCTTCGACGACTTCGCCGCCGTGGCCCGCGACCTGATCGCGCGCAAGATCGCCAGCCCACGCCGGCTGGGAATAGAGGGCGGCTCCAATGGCGGGCTTTTGATGGGGGTGGAATTCACCCAGCATCCGGAGCTCTGGCGCGCCGTCGACATCCAGGTGCCGCTGCTCGACATGCTGCGCTACGAACAGATCGCCGCCGGCGCGTCCTGGGTCGGGGAGTACGGCTCGGTGGCGAATCCGAATGAGCGCGCCTTCCTGGCGTCCATTTCGCCCTATGCGAACCTGGAGGCCGGCGTCGCCTATCCGGAGCCCTTGATCTGGACCACGTCCAAAGACGATCGGGTCGGTCCACAGCATGCCCGCAAGTTCGCCGCCGCCCTGGCCGCGCTCGGCGACCCCTACCTGTTCTATGAGGTGATCGAAGGCGGCCATGGCGCCGGCGCCAACCTGAAGGAAGACGCCCACACCGCCGCGCTGGAAATGACCTATTTCATCCGAAAGCTGATGGACTAAAATTCCGTGGGATGAGGGTTCGCCCAGTCCACTTTCCCGATTTCCCTTTCCCGCCCCAGCCGCACCACCACATCCGCACGCTTCGGCATCTCGGCCTGGATGTGGCGGGTCAGGCGTTCGTAGTGCTGGATGAAGACGGCGATTTCGGCGTCGCTCATGCCGGGCTTGGGCAGTTTGTGCTCCTGCTCCTGGCGCCAGCCGAGGACGACGTTGAAGCTCGGGACCTTGAACACTGCCAGCAGGCCGAAGCCGGCGAACAGCCTCTGATAGGGACTAGCCAGTTGCGTGTTCGCATAGGTGCGCCAGATCCTTTCAGGGTCGCGCCGGCGCTCAAGGTCGTTCACCGGCCGCCGCAGCGCCGCCGGGGCCTGCGGCCGGGCGCCGACGCACCAGCCCTCGAACAGGATGACGTCGAACGGCCCCTCCAGCGGCGTCCATCGATCGGGCGGCAGGCGGTCGTCGCTCGCCTTGTCGAAGCGGGGCATGATCGTCCGGCCGGGCCTGGCCAGGGCATCCAGCAGATCGAGGCCAAGCGGGACCTCGTGGGTGCCAGGCACGCCGCGGGTGAGCAGCAGTGGGTGCACCTCCGCCGCCAGCCGCCGGCGCGCCTCTAGCGGTAGGTAGAGATCGTCCAGCGACAGGATGACGGCGCGAAGGCCGTCCGCCGCCAGCAGCCGTTCCAGCACCCGCGCGCTGGTGGTCTTGCCCGAGCCTTGCGGCCCGCACAGACCGACGCGAAATCCGGGGCCGTGGGCGCAGGCCGCCTCGACGATCCGTGCGGCGAGCGGGACGTGCAGACGCTGAATCACACCCCCATAAGCGGCGGACAAACGCTCCGAACGCAGCAGATCGGTGAAATCCGGATTCATGCTGGCGGATTTGCACGTCGCGTGAAGCGGGTCCAGAATAGGGACCATTACCGAAGACGGATTTTTCTATGTCTGATTCTCAAGGCGCGCCGTTAGGCGCGCCGCTCAATGAGGCTTTGCGTCCCGAAATCGACGTCAAGGCCATGCCGCACATCATTCGGCGGATCGTACTGCTCGGCTTCAAGGTCGATCCGGTCCAGGTGGGGCTGGCCATGGCCAGCTCGCTGGGCGCGGCGGTGGCCGGCCTGATCGTGCCGAGGCTGTTCGGGCCGGCCGTCGACCAGGTGGCGGCGCTGCTCAAGGCCCACAATCACGCCCAGGCCATCCACATGCCGGCGGCGCAACAGGCGCTCTTGGAAACCAGTTCGATCCACGCGCTGTGGATCGCCGCGGCGATGATCGTCGTCGCCACCTCGATCCAGGGCGTGCTGACCGGCGTCGGCGGCTACAACGGCGAACGGGTCAGCCAGAAGGTGGCCTATGTGCTGCGGCTCGACTATTTCCGCCAGCTGCAGCGGCTGTCCTTCGGCTTCCACGACAAGATCCATTCCGGCGACCTGATCACCCGTGGCATGATCGACCTCGAAGGCACGCGGATGTTCATCCAGAACGGGATGATGATGTCGCTGACCCTGGTGCTTTTGCTGGTGGTCGCAACCTTCATGATGTTCGCCGCCGACCCGATCATGGCGCTGCTGGCGCTCACCTTCGTGCCGATCAGAATTTTTACGCTCGGGCGGGTGGGCTTTCTGCTGCGCATCGCCTGGATGCGGGTGCAGACCCTGATGAGCATCCTGACCCTGACCATGGAAGAGAACCTCCAGGGCATTCGGGTCGTCCGCTCCTTCGCCTCCACCGTCTTCGAGATGGCCAAGTTCGACAAGGCGGCCACCGAAGCCCTCAGCGAAGCCTACAAGCGCATCCTCTTGCGCATGCGCGCCATGCGCACCACCACGCTCGCCTTCTATATGTCCCAGGCCCTGGTGCTCTGGTACGGCGGCCACAAGGTCGTCGCCGGAACCATGTCGCCGGGCCGGCTGACCGAGTTCATCCTCTACCTCAACATCCTGCAGGGCCCGGTGCGGCAGGTGATCATGATCGTCATGTCGGCGGCGCGCGCCACCACATGCGGCGGGCGGCTGTTCGAGATTCTCGACGTGGTGCCGGCCATCGCCGACAAGCCGAACGCGCCGGCGCTTAAGCCCACCGCCGGCGTGCTTCGCTTCGAGCACGTCGATTTCGAATACGATCCGGGCGCGCCGGTCCTCACCGACATCAGCTTCGAGGTCGGGCGGGGCAAGACGCTCGGCATCGTCGGGCCGCCGGGCAGCGGCAAGTCGACCATCGCCAACCTGGTCCCGCGCTTCTACGACGTCACCGCCGGCGCCATCACCATCGATGGGGTGGACATCCGCGACGTGACGCTCGCCTCGCTGCGCGAATATGTCGGGCTGGTGCAGCAGGAAGCCTTCCTGTTCGACTCCACGGTCACCAACAACGTCGCCTATGCCGACCCCTGGGCCGAGGACGACCGGATCGTCGGCGCGACCAAGACCGCCCAGCTGCACGAATATATCGACCATCTTCCCGGGGGTTACGGCACCCGGGTGGGCGAGCGCGGCGTGGCCCTCTCCGGCGGCCAGCGCCAGCGCATGTCCATTGCCCGCGGCGTGGTGCCCGGCCCGGGCATCATGATCTTCGACGACTCCACCGCCGCCATCGACGCGGTCACCGAAAAGCGGGTGCGCGATGCGCTCGCCGAGGCCACCAAGGCCAAGGCGACCATCATCATCGCCCACCGCCTGTCCTCGCTGATGCACGCCGACGAGATCATCCTGCTGGAGGAGGGCCGCATCGTCGAGCGCGGCACCCACGCCGAGCTGCTGGCCCTGGGCGGCGAGTATTTCGACCTCTATTCGCTGCAGACCCGCACCGAGCAGGGCCTGTCCGTGGCCGACGCCAAGATCAGGCGCAAGGTGACGGAGGCCGCGGAATGAGCGACTTCGCCATCGATCGCGAGGCGGCCGCGCCGCCGCCGGGCCCGCGCAAGCGCAACGCCAACCTAGGCACCGCCGACGGCGAAGAGATCTTCATGTCGTTCGACACGCGGATCGTGCGGCGCTTCTCGAGCTTCCTGAAACCCCACCCCTGGTCGCTGATCGGCGCCCTTGCCGCAGCCATCGTCTCTTCCGGCGCCCAGGTGCTGATCCCGGTGATGATCGGCCTGGTGGTCACCGCCGCCACCAGCGGCGTGAACCGGCTGCACCGGGTCGACGTGGTTGTTGTTGGCCTGCTGATCGTGGTGGTGGTCTTCACCATCACCTCGCTGGTCTCCCAGTGGCTGAGCACCAAGCTGGCGCAGAAGGTCATCTTCGACGTGCGCCGGGCGATGTTCGAGCATTTCCAGACCATCGCCCTGTCGTTCATGGACAAGACCCACGTCGGCCGCATCATGAGCCGGCTGCAGGGCGACGTGAACGCGCTGCAGGACTTCCTGGAGAGCACCACCTCGACCATCGGCGACTTCGTGATGCTGATCGGCATGGTGATCTACATGCTGGTTGAGAACTGGCAGCTTGGCCTGCTCACCCTGACGGTTCTGCCGGCTCTGATCGCCATCCGCGCGGTCTGGCTGCCCTATTCCAAGATCACCTTCCGCCGCGCCCGCGACGCCTCGTCGATCGCCAACGGCGCCCTGGCCGAGAACATCAACGGCATCCGCACGGTGCAGGAGACGCGCCGCGAGGCGATGAACTTCGAGCTCTATGAGGAGAAGGCCCGCGACAACATGAAGGCCCAGGTGGACTCGGCCTTCCTGGCCGGCCTGATGAGCCCGACCGTGTCCATCCTCACCGGCGTCGCCACGGCGATGATCATCGTGGTCGGCGGGACCCAGGTGCTGCACAACCAGCTCCGGGTCGGCGACATGGTCGTTTACGTCATCCTGGTGCAGCGCTTCTTCGAGCCGGTGCGCATGCTGTCCATGCAGTACACCGCGCTGCAGCGGGCCATGGCCGCCGGCTACCGTATCTTCGAGGTGCTCGACGTCTCGGTGTCGATCAAGAACAAGCCCGACGCCATCGCGCTCAGCGGTGAGGATTCGACCATCGAGTTCGACCACGTCACCTTCGGGTACAATCCCGACCGGCCGGTGCTGAAGGACGTTTCGCTGAAGGTGAAGCCTCGGCAGGTGGTGGCCCTGGTCGGCCCCACCGGCTCAGGCAAGACCAGCATCATCTCGCTGGTGCGGCGCTTCTACGAGGTCGACCAGGGCCGGGTGCTGGTCGGCGGTCACGACGTCCGCGATGTGACCCTGGAAAGCCTGGGCAAGACCATCGGCATGGTGCTGCAGGAACCCTTCCTGTTCACCGGCACCATCGAGGAGAACATCCGCTATGCCTCGAACGCCACCCATGACGAGGTGGTCGCTGCGGCGACGGCGGTGCGCGCCCACGACTTCATCATGCGCCTGCCGAAGGGCTACGATACCCCGCTCGGCCAACGCGGCGGCAACATCTCGCTTGGCCAGCGCCAGCTGCTCTCCTTCGCCCGCGCCCTGGTGATCAATCCGCAGATCCTCATCCTCGACGAGGCCACCGCCAATATCGATAGCTTCACCGAGCTGGAGATTCAGCGGGCGCTCAAGGCCCTGTTCGCCGGCCGCACCTGCCTGGTGATCGCCCACCGCCTGGCCACGGTGCGCGACGCCGACCTGATCATCGTCCTGCAACAGGGCAAGATCGTCGAACAGGGACCGCACGAGGCGCTGATGGCCAAGAGCGGTCTCTACGCCAACCTCTACGCCTCCAGCCACGGCTCCTTCGACGACCTGCCCGGCGAAGGCGAAGACCGCGTCGACAAAGGCGCCTTCGCGTTGCAGACCTAGAACACCCGATCCTTCTCCCCTTGCGGGAGAAGGTGTCGGCGAAGCCGACGGATGAGCAACCATGTTCAGGTTGCGAGCTGTTTGACCCATGGCTTTCCTCT
>CALAEG010000425.1 GCA_937890965.1 uncultured Caulobacteraceae bacterium
TCGGCCAGCGTGCCCTGCGGATTGAATTCCAGCTCCAGCTGGCCAGACAGGTAGAGCTCGGCGAACAGCTTGTTCTCGCCGACATAGGACGAGATCATCTTGGCGATCTGGCCGCCGGCCAGCAGCACGCCAAGGCCGAAATCGTCGACCCCGCAATTGTTCGAAATCACCGTCAGGCCCCTGACCCCGGACTCGCGGATCGCGGCGATCAGGTTCTCGGGGATGCCGCACAGACCGAAACCGCCGGCCATGATCGTCATGTCGTCGGCCAGCACCCCGTCGAGCGCGGCCCGGGCGTCGCCCGCAATCTTTTGCGCCATCGCGGCGATACCCGGTCTTGTTGAAGGTCGGCCTTAGTGGACCCGGCCGCGCAGGGTTTCCATCTCTTCTTTCAGTTTGAGCTTGCGTCGCTTGAGCTCGCGAATGCGCAGGTCGTCGCCGGCGGGCCGGCTGATCTCGTCCTGAATAGCGCGCTCCAGGGTTTCGTGCCGGGAGCCGAGTTCGCGAATTCTCGCTTCTATCGCCATGGATGGGCCTCCATACTGCGGGCGGGTATGGAGTAAACACCCGGCGGCGAGTCTCGTCAGATCACAATCATTTGCGATCGAGCGGGGCCGCTTCTGGCGCCGATTTTGTGGGCGAATACGGATGATCGCGTGGGAGCGTTGACGCTGTGAAGTCAGGCGGCAGGCTGGTGGTGGGCGTCACAGGCGCGTCCGGGGCGGCCTATGGCGTGCGGACCCTCGACGCCTGCCGCGAAATGGGCATCGAGAGCCATCTGGTCGCCACCCGCGCCGCGGCCCTGACGCTCAAGCTGGAAACCGGGCTTTCCGTCGCCGAACTGAACGCAAGGGCCTCGGTGACCTACAAACTCACCGATGTCGGCGCGGCCATTGCCTCCGGTTCGTTCAGGACCCTGGGCATGATCGTCGCGCCCTGCTCCGTCCGCACCATGTCGGAGATCGCCACCGGGGTGACCTCCAGCCTCATCACCCGCGCCGCCGACGTGACGCTGAAGGAACGCCGGCCGCTGGTGCTGATGGTGCGCGAGACGCCGTTTCACCTCGGCCACCTGCGCACCATGGTGGCGCTGACCGAGATGGGCGCGATCATCGCTCCGCCGCTGCCGGCCCTATACGCCAAACCGCCATCGATCGAGGCCATGATCGACCAGTCGGTCGGCCGCGCGCTCGACCTGTTCGGCCTGGACTGGGACGCGGTGAAACGCTGGGGCGAGGACCTGGACGTCGTCGCGAGCGAGGACAGTTGAGCCTCTGGGAGCGCGCCAGTCGCGCCTATGAATCGGCCGAGGTTGAACGGCTCTGCCTTGAGCTGCAGGACGAGCACGGCCAGTGCGTCTCCTACCTGCTCTGGGCGATCTGGGCCGGCGAACAGGGCCGACCCATCGACGCCAACCTGGCCGGCCAGGCCGCCGAACTGGCGCGCGACTGGGATGCGAGCGTGCTCAAACCCCTACGCGCCGTTCGCCGCCGGCTGAAGTCCGCTGTCGCCGGCATCTCCGATTCGGCGCGCGAGGCGTCACGCGAGCGGCTGAAGGACGAGGAGATCGCCGCCGAACGGCTCTTGCTCGACGCCCTGGAGGCCATGACCCCGGCGGCCGGCCGCCAATCCGGCGACCTGACCCGGTCATTGCGCATCGCCCAGGCCGCCTGGGCCACGCCGGCGCCTGACGCATCCCTGGCCAACCTCGCCGGGGCGTTTTCGAAGACGGCGTTCCTGACTAGACTACGGCCCGAAATGTCCTTCAGCGACGAGCCGCCGATCGCCAATGACGAGGCCATCCAGGCCCGCCTCGCCGAGTTGCGCCAGGCCCACCAGGACCTGGACGCCGCCATCACCGCGCTGTCCGTCAACCCCCTGCCCGACCAGCTGCGGATCGCGCGCCTGAAGAAGCAGAAACTCGCCCTGCGCGACCAGATCAGCCGGCTCGAAGACCGGCTGACGCCGGACATCATCGCTTAGCCGGCCGCCGCCGCCAGGCGCTTGTGGGCGTACATGGCCGCGTCCGCCTCGGCCAGCACCTGTTCGGCGGTGGCGTCGGGCAGGATCTGGCCGACGCCATAGCTGATCTTGATCGGCATCAGCCATTCGCCACAGGCGATCGGCTCGTTTTCGACGATGGCCGCCAGCGCCGCGGCCTTGGCCAGCGCGGTCTCGTGATCGGCATGCACCAGGATGACGCCGAATTCGTCGCCGCCCAGCCGGCCGGCGATGTCGGACTCGCGCACATTGTCGGCCAGGCGGCGCGCCAACGTCTGCAGCGCCACGTCGCCCGCGGCGTGGCCGAAACGGTCGTTCACCGCCTTGAAGCCGTCGAGGTCGAAATAGACCAGGCTGGCAGGGCCGCCATAGCGCTGGGTGAAGGCCAGCACCCGGCGCAGCTCGCGCACGAAGGCGCGGCGGTTCAACAGCGGGGTCAGCACATCCTCGTCGGCCAGGCCCTCGGCCTCGGTCAGCCGCGCCTTCAGCCGGCCCACCTCCTGGCGCAGCTCATCGATCTCGCCGAGCAGGGTTGTGAGGGCCGCCTGGACCGGACCGCTCAGGTCCTCGACGCCCAGGCCCAGGAAGGCCGCGCTGTCGGACGGGCTGGCGCCCTCGTCGGGGACGACCAGCGCTGGCGCGCTCGTGCCCGGCCGCCGCCTGACGCCGGCCAGCGCATCCATGCGCACGCCCAGGAGCTTCATCGAAAGCCCGCCAATTCTTTGCCCGCCCCCAATTCCCGCGGAAACGAGAATCGCCCGAAGCAGGCGAATCCTAACGCCATCGGTTGCGAGCGCAAAGCGCGCCTCTATACTCCCGGCTTTCCCGTCCCTTTCGGAGCCGCCATGGCCGATGCAAGCGCCCCGGGCGCGCCGGTTGCGATCATCATGGGCAGCCGCTCGGACTGGCCGACCTTGCAGGCGGCCGCCGCTGTGCTCGACCAGCTCGGGGTGGCCTACGAGACCAAGGTGGTCTCCGCCCACCGCACGCCGGATCGCATGTACGCCTTCGCCAAATCCGCCAGGGACAAGGGTTTCAAGGTGATCATCGCCGCGGCCGGCGGCGCCGCCCACCTGCCCGGCATGACCGCCTCGATGACCACCCTGCCGGTGCTGGGCGTGCCGATCGAGAGCCGGGCGCTGAAGGGATTGGATTCGCTGCTGTCCATCAACCAGATGCCGGCGGGGATTCCGGTTGGCACCCTGGCGATCGGCGAGGCGGGCGCGACCAATGCCGGCCTGCTGGCGGCGCGCATCCTGGCCCTGTCGGACCCCGGCTTGGCGGCGAGACTGCAGGCCCGCGCCGAGGCGCTGGAGGCCTCGATACCCGAAACCGTGGCCGACTGACGCCCGTGGCCGATTTTCCGCTGGCTCCCGGTTCGACCCTAGGCGTGCTCGGCGGCGGCCAGCTTGGCCGCATGCTGGCCCTGGCGGCGGCCAGGCTGAGCTTCGACGTGGTCATCCTGACCCCGGAGCTGGACAGCTGCGCCAGCCGGGTGGCGGCGCGCACCCTGCTCGCCGAGTTCAACGACGAACAGGCGCTGAAGGCCCTGGCCAGCGCCGCCGACGTGATCACCTTCGAGTTCGAGAATGTGCCGGCCGGCGTGGTCGAGACGCTGGAGCGGCTGGGCGTCGCCGTGGCGCCGGGCGCCAGGTCGCTCGCCGTCTCCCAGGACCGGGTGGAGGAAAAGACCTTCCTCAACGCCTGCCGCGCCGCCACCGTCGATTTCGCGGCCATCGACTCCGCGGCCGATATCAGCGCCGCTCTGGACCGGCTGGGGGCCCCGGCGCTCTTGAAGACCCGCCGCGAAGGCTATGACGGCAAGGGCCAGACCTGGGTCGAGAGCCATGCCGACGCCGAGGCGGCCTTCGCGCGCATCGGCGGCGTTCCGGCCATATTGGAGGCCCGCGCCGAGTTCGCCCGCGAGCTTTCGGTGATCGCCGCGCGCGGACGTAACGGCGAGGTGGTCGCCTATCCGCTGGGCGAGAACCACCACGAGAACGGCATCCTGCGCCGCACCCGTGCGCCGGCGATCGTCTCCAGCCATGTCCAGGAGCAGGCCGAGGCCATCGCGGCGCGGGTCCTGATCGGCCTCGACTATGTGGGCGTGGCGGGTATCGAGCTGTTCGAGTTCGAGGACGGGCGGCTCTTGGTCAACGAGATCGCGCCCAGGGTGCACAATTCCGGCCATTGGACCCTGGACGGCTGCGAAGTCGACCAGTTCGAACAGCATGTCCGCGCCATCGCCGGCTGGCCGCTTGGCCCGGTCGCGGCGCTGGCCCAGGTCGAGATGGAGAACCTGATCGGCGCCGAGATCGACCGCTGGCCCGCCCTGATCGGCGAAGCCGACGCCCGCCTCTGGCTCTACGGCAAGGATGAAGCCCGCGACGGCCGAAAAATGGGCCACATCAACCGCATGAGGCCGCTGGAGCGGGGGTAGCTGGTGCGGCGCCGATCCAGGGCCTACCGCCCGTATCGCAGTCGTCCCAGGGCGGTGGCCAGTTGGGTGGCAAGGTCGGCGGGGTGGATTTTGGCCTTCCAGGTCTCGTAGGCCATGACGCGGCCGATCTGGGTCGCCAGGTGGGTGCTCGCCGCCTCGGGCCCGGCGTTCAGGCGGATGGCCAGCGTCGAGACCAGGATGGCCGAAAGGATGGCGCGCTTGGAATAGTGGTTCTCGTCGGTGGCGCGGTCGCCAGCCCAGCGCCAGATGGCGTCGGCGCTTTCCCAGACCAGCCTCAGCGCCAGGGGCAGGTTGGTCGGCAGGGCCAGGAAACCGGCCCAGCGGCGCAAGGCCTCGCCGTCGGTCGCCGCGGCGTCGAGCCTGGCCTCCACGCCGCGCGCAATGCGCTCACGCATCTTCAGGGTCTTGGGATCGAGCTTGCCCAAGGCGGCAAGCGCCGCCTGATCGTGCCGACGGGAAAACAGCGCCGCCAGGTCGCGGGCGCCGCCGGGCATGAGCAGCATGGTCTCGCCCGCCGACAGGCCCGCCGCCGCCCCGGCGCGGGCGACCAACCGGCTGTTCTAGCCCAGCGTGGGCGCAAGCGCGACCGCCGCGTCCAGCACGCGAAGCTCGGCCTCGTCGGCCCAATCGGTTTCCAGAGCGCTCATGCGGCCGATAGCTTATACCGTACGGGTCCGGCCGTCTCGCCGTGGACATCGGCCCGCGCCTCTGGTATCAGCCCGGCCACGTACGCGGGCGCGGCTCGCGGACGCGAAATCGCATTCGCGGCTTTCGGGACTGGGCTCCCGAGGACGCGCCGGGAGAATTGGTCATCGTTCAGATTTTCGTCCGCGACAATAATGTCGACCAGGCGCTGAAAGCCCTGAAGAAGAAGATGCAGCGCGAAGGCTCGTTCCGCGAGATGAAGCGGCACGTGCATTATGAGAAGCCGTCCGAGAAGCGCGCGCGCCAGAAGGCCGAGGCCGTTCGCCGCGCCCGCAAGCTGGCCCGCAAGCGCGCCCAGCGCGAAGGCCTGCTGCCCGCGCCGAAGAAGGTCGTGCGAACCTAGAGCGAGTTACTCGCCCGTTCGCCGCGCCAGCGTGGCGAAGAAGTTCCGAATTTCGAACCGTCCCGACGACAGCGCCCCCGACTTGAACGCCGGGCCGGCCAGCCACAGCTCCAGCGCCGTCGTGGCGAACATCAAAGCGCCCGTGCTGGCGATCTGCCACAGCGGTGGGTCGCTGGCCGCCCGGGCCGCCATCATGAACGGTGTGAACACCGGAACCCACGACAGGGTCGCCAGCAGCGGCGAGTCCGGATGGCTGATCGCCTGGGTCATGAACACCATGGGCAGGGACAACAGAATCATCATCGGCCCGAGCAGGGTCTGGGCCTCCCGCGTGGTCTCGCAGAAGGCGCCCACCGTCACATAGAGGGTGGCGAACATCAGATAACCGCCGATGAAATAGAGCGCGAGATAGGCGATCATGCCATGGGTCAGCAGCACCGATCCCAGGTCGGCGGCGATGCTGGGCGCGGTGATGGAGAGCGCCACCCCGCCGATGGTCAGCCAGACGCCCAGCACGGTCGCGGTGACGCAGGCGACGCCCAATATCTTGCCGCCCATGATTTGCGGCACCGAGGCCGAGGTGAGCAGCACCTCAAGGATGCGGCTGGACTTCTCCTCGATGACGCTGTTCAGCAGCATGCCGGCGCCGGTGAAGACCACCATCCAGAGCAAAAAGCCCATGCCAACGCCGGCGAAGCTGCGCACCTTTTCGCGCTGCGAGGCCTTGCCGCCGACCTTGGCGGAATAATCCGTCACCCGCGGCGACAGCGCATCCACGCTGGCCAGGGCCGCCGGCCCGATGCCGGCCCTGGCGAGGCTGGCGCGGCGCATGGCCTGGCTGACCGCCTGATTTATGGCGTACTCGCCCGACCGGTCGGCGACGTTGCGGCTCCAATAGTCGATGTCGACGCCCTCAGGCCCGGGCTTGAGGATGGCGGCCGCCTCCAGCTGGCCGCCGCCCGGCAGGGCGAGGGTTCCGGCGACATAGGGCTTGAGATGGGCGGCGGCGTCGGCCGGATCGGCGAACGGGCCACCCGGCGGATCGACCAGCCGCGCCACCGGTCTCTGCTCCGGCGAGGCGGGTTTGAGAAACTTGCCGACCTGGGCGACATAGCCCTGGCCGGTGAAGTCGACCACCGCCAGGTTCGGCACCGGTTCGGACCGGCTGACCAAGAGCGGCGCGCCGCCGAAGACGAAGATCCCGAGCGGCATGAGCAGGATGGAGAGCCAGAAGCCCGCTGTGCGCACGTAGGCGATGTAGTCGCGGAAGGCGATCTTGAGCAGGCGGTTCACTCGCTGCCTCCCGCATTGGTCAGGACGATGAAGGCGTCGTGCAGATGCGGCTCGCGCAGCTCGAAGCGGCGGATGTCCAGGCCGAGCCCGAAGGCGGCGACTAGTGCGGCCTGCGCCGGCGCGCCGGGCAGCAGCGTCGCGGTCACCCGGATCGCGCCCTCGTCGGCGGCCTCGACCGTGCGCTCGCCCAGTCCGGGCAGGCCGGCCAGGGCGGCGGGATCGAAGACGCCCTCCAGGATCAGGCTGCGCGGCGCGGCCGAACGGGCTTGGTCGACAGTGCCATCGAACACCTTGCGTCCATTGGCCAGCAAGACGACCTGGTCGCACAGGCGCTCGGCGTGCTGCATGACATGGGTGGAGAAGACTACCGTCGCCCCGCGCGCCGCCAGGCCCTTGATCAGGGTCTCCAGCGACTGCTGATTGACCGGATCGAGACCGGAGAAGGGTTCGTCGAGCAGGACCAGGTCCGGTTCGTGGGCCAGGGCCGACAACAGCTGGACCTTTTGCGCCATGCCCTTGGACAGGGAGCGGATCTGGCGGTCCTTGGCCTCGCCGAGACCCTGCTCATCGAGCATCTTGTTGGCGCGGCGTCGGCCCTCGGCCATCGGCACGCCCTTCAGGCCGGCCAGGAAGGATATGGCCGCCACCGGCGTCATGCGGCGATAGAGGCCGCGCTCCTCGGGCAGGAAGCCGATGCGGTCGCGCACCTGGCACACATCGTGGGCGCCCAGCACGGTGACGGTGCCACTGGTGGGCGCGATGAGGCCCAGGATCATGCGGATGGTCGAGGTTTTGCCCGCGCCGTTGGGGCCTAGAAAACCAAGGATCTTGCCGGACTGAACCTGAAAGCTCAGATCGCGGACCGCCTCGAAATCGCCGTAACGCTTGGTGACCGACTCCAGTTCGAGCGCCGCCTGCATGCCGCCATCCCAGTCTTTTGCGGCGCCTATTTGCAGCCGGCCGCCTTAAGGACTTGTTCTATCGCCGCCACGATGGGGTCGGCGAAGGCCACGCCGAGCAGGCTGGCATGGCTGGCGCCGGCGACATGGTCGATGTGGCCATGACTGGCCGCGCGGGCGGCCGCCGTCTGCAGGTCTTTCAGGCGCGAGGCGCGGGCGCCGGCGGTCACCACCGCGACCGGCCAGGCCGCGTCGAGCGGGCCGACCGCCAGGGCCTGGCTGACGGCCGCGTCCCAGTGGGCGACCTCCTCGGCGGCACAGCGATTGTGGCCCGCATCGGCGAAGGCCCAGCGTTTGTGGGTGCGCGCCTCCCCGTCCAGCCCGATGGTGTCGCCCCAGCGGCTGAAGGGCTTGAGCAGGCCGGCAGCGGCCACGGCGCCCGCAACGAGCATGAAACGGTGCGAGGGCCTGGCGGCAAGGCGAAACCACCGGTCCCTGGCCATGAGCGGGGTGATGGCGTCGACCAGCACCAGGCCGGCGATCCGATCGCCATTGCGCCCGGCGAACAGCTGGGTGTGCAGGCCGGCCATGGAATGGCCGACCAGCAGATAGGGGCCAGCCTCGCCCGCCTCCGCCAGCAGGCGCTCAAGGTCGTAGGCGATGGCGAGGCCGTCGCGGGGAGACGGCCCCGGGTCCGACAGGCCAAGGCCGGCGCGGTCATAGGCCAGCGAGCGCAAGCCATGCGCCGCCAGCCGCGCCTGCACCACCGCCCAATCGGCCGAGAAACCGAAGGCGCCGGCCTCCAGCAGCACCAGCGGCGTTCCGTTTGGCGGACCGGCCCTGACGACGTGCATGCGCCGGCCGTCTACGGTCAGAAAGTCGCCGCGCGGATCGGGCTGGCGCAAGGCGCGGGCTCCTATCTCGCCGCGTCGCGCACGTGGTCGACGCCGCGCACGATCGCGTCGGCGTATCTGTAGCCCAGCAGGGTGGTGTGACTGGCGCCCTCGACGCTCTCCTCATAGCCGTGGGCCGACTGACGCGCCGGCGCGGCCCGGGTAGGGCTCAAGGCTCCAGCGGGCCGGCTATGGTCGGCGACAATCACCGCGATCGGCCATTTCGGATCCAGCGGACCGCTCGCCTTGGCCTCCTCGGCGGTCCGGAGCCACTGTTCGACCTCGGCGGAGGCCCAGCGGTTGTGGCTGGGCGAGGCGAAGGCGCGGCGTTTCTCGGCGGAGGCCGCCGGGGTCAGGCCGATCTTGTCGCCCAGCCGGGTGCCGGCCAGCGGCGCATAGAGGCCGATCCGGGCCCCGAAGGCGGCCAGGCGCGAGGCGGTCCCGAACTGGCGCGCGAAGGACTGGCCCATGGGCGTGTCGGTGGATTCCGGCGTCGCCGCATCGACCAGGACCAGGCCGACCACCTTCTCCGGATTGCGGCCCGCGAACAGGCGCAGATAAAGCCCCGCCATCGAGTGGCCGACCAGGATGAAGGGACCGTCCTCGTGCGCGGCGGCCAGCAGCTTTTCCAGGTCTCCGACCACCGCCAGGCCGTCGCGCGGCTCCGGCCCGGGATCGGACAGGCCAAGCCCCGCGCGGTCGTAGGAACAGACATGCCAGCCTTGAGCGGCCAGCTTCTCCTGCACCACGCCAAAGTCGGCGGAGAAACCGAAGGCCCCCGCCTCGAGCAGCACCGACGGACCGGCGCCCTTCGGCCCCTCGCAGATCAGGTGCAGGCGCCGCCCGTCGATGTCGACCATCTCACCACGCATCTGTAGTGGCCTAGCCATCGCCACGAAGGCGCCGTCAAGCGCGATATAGGCCAGCAGGCCCATGACCAGGCCGGCGAGCAGCCTCACAGGGCCTTCAAAATTCCCTCGACCATCTTCTTGGCGTCGGCGAACAGCATCATGGTGTTGTCGCGGAAGAAGAGCTCGTTCTCGACCCCGGCATAGCCGGAGCCCATGCCGCGCTTCACGAACAGCACGGTGCGGGCCTTCTCCACGTCCAGGATCGGCATGCCGAAGATCGGCGACTTGGGATCGGTCTTGGCCGCCGGATTGGTCACGTCATTGGCGCCGATGACGAAGGCGACGTCGGCGGCGGGGAATTCGGCGTTGATGTCTTCGAGCTCGAACACTTCGTCGTACGGCACATTGGCCTCGGCCAGCAGCACGTTCATGTGGCCGGGCATGCGGCCGGCGACCGGGTGGATGGCGTACTTCACCTCGACGCCCTCCGCCTTCAGCTTGTCCGCCATTTCGCGGAGCGCATGCTGGGCCTGGGCCACAGCCATGCCGTAGCCGGGCACGATGATCACTTTCGACGCGTTCTTCATGATGAAGGCGGCGTCCTCGGCCGAGCCCTGTTTCACGGGGCGGGTTTCCGCAGCGCCGCCGCCACCCGCGACCTCGCCGCCGAAGCCGCCAAGGATCACCGAGATGAAGGAGCGGTTCATCCCCTTGCACATGATGTAGCTGAGGATCGCGCCCGAAGAACCGACCAGGGCCCCGGTGATGATCAGGGTGACGTTTTCCAGGGTGAAGCCCAGGGCCGCCGCCGCCCAACCGGAATAGGAGTTGAGCATCGAGATCACCACCGGCATGTCGGCGCCGCCGATGGGCACGATCAGGGTGACGCCGGCGATCAGCGCCAGAGCGAAGACGCCCCAGAAGGCCCATTTGGCCTCGCCGCCGCTGATGGCCAGGATGACGATCAGCACCACCACCGCGATGGCGATGGTGATGTTGAGCAGGTGTCGCGCCGGCAGGATGATCGGCGCACCGCTCATATTGCCATTCAGCTTGGCGAAGGCGATCAGCGAGCCGGTGAAGGTCACCGCCCCGATGGCCGCGCCGATGGAAAGCTCGATCAGGCTTTCCAGCTTCACGCCATTGCCGACCGCGATGCCGTAGGCTGCCGGGGTGTAGAGCGCCGCCGCGGCGACCAGGCAGGCGGCCAGCCCGACCAGCGAGTGGAAGGCGGCCACCAGCTGCGGCATGGCGGTCATCTGCACGCGGCGCGCAATGACCGCACCGGTGCTGCCGCCAATGGCGACGCCGCCGCCGATCAGGATCAGGGTGGTGGCGTCCAGCACGCCGCCCTTCCATAGGGTGAGCAGGGTGGTGGCGACCGCGATCGCCATGCCGATCATGCCGAGCTGGTTGCCGCGCCGGCTGGTCACCGGGCTGGACAGGCCGCGCAGCGCCAGGATGAAGAGGACGCCCGAGACGATATAGGCGACGGCGGCGAGGTTGGCGGTCACGTCGCCCGGTCCTTCTTGCGGTACATGCTAAGCATGCGCTGGGTGACCAGGAAGCCGCCGAAGATGTTGACCGAGGCCAGGCCCGCGGCCACGGCCCCGGCGCCCTTGGAGATCCAGACCATATGCCCCGCGCCGTGCGCGGCGGCGGCCAACAAGGCGCCGACAATGATCACCGAGGAGATGGCGTTGGTCACCGCCATCAGCGGCGTGTGCAGGGCCGGCGTCACGCTCCAAACAACATAATAGCCGACGAAGATGGCCAGGACGAAGATGGCTAGGCGGAAGACGGTGGGGTCGACGACGTCCATGGTCAGGTCCCCTTGAAGGCCGGGTGGGTGATGGCGCCATCGTGGGTGAGCATGGAGCCTTTCAGGATCTCATCCTCGAGGTCGGGCGCCAGAGCGCCGTCGGCGTTGACCAACAGGCCCACGAAGGCGACCAGGTTGCGGGCATAGAGGTTGGAGGCGTCGGCGGGGATGCGGGCCGGCAAATTGGTGTAACCGATGATCTTCACCCCGCCGATATCGGCGATCTGGTCGGGCTTGGCGCCGGCGACATTGCCGCCCCGCTCCACGGCCAGGTCGACCAGGACCGAGCCCGGCTTCATCGAGGCGCGCTGCTCGGCCGAAACCAGCTTGGGCGCAGGCCGGCCGGGAATCAGGGCGGTGGTGATGACGATGTCCTGCTTCTTGATGTGGTCGGAGACCAGGGCCGCCTGTTTGGCCTGGTATTCAGCGCTCATCTCCTTGGCGTAGCCCTCCGCCGTCTCGGCGGCCTTGAACTCCTCGTCCTCGACCGCGACGAACTTGGCGCCAAGGCTTTCCACCTGTTCCTTGACCTGCGGGCGCACGTCGGTGGCGGTGACCACCGCGCCCAGTCGCCGGGCCGTGGCCACGGCCTGCAGGCCGGCGACGCCCGCGCCCATGACGAAGACCTTGGCCGGCGCCACCGTGCCCGCCGCCGTCATCATCATCGGAAAGGCGCGGCCATAGACGGCGGCGGCCTCGATCACCGCCCGATAGCCGGCGAGGTTGGCCTGGCTGGACAGGGCGTCCATCGCCTGGGCGCGGGTGATGCGCGGCACGAACTCCATGGCGAAGGCCGTGACGCCGGCCGTCGCCAAAGCCTCCAGCAGCGGTCGCTCGGTATAGGGGTCCAGCAGGCCGACCAGGATCGCGCCGCGCTTCAGCTCGGCGACCTCGTCCTCGGGCGGCGCACCCACCTTCAGCACGATGTCGGCGCTCTTCAGCGCCGCCTTGGCCGTTGGCGCGATCTCCGCGCCCGCCGCCTCATACTCGGCGTCCGGAATCGAGGAGGCCAGGCCCGCGCGGGTTTCCACCGACACGTCGAGGCCAAGCCCGACAAGCTTTTTCACCGTGTCGGGGGTCGCCGCGACCCGGGTCTCGCCGTGCCGGCGTTCTCTCGTGATGGCGACGCGCGCGCCCATGCGTTCAGATCTCTCCAGCCGTCAGCGCGGGCAGGGTCGTCAATGCGCGGATGGCCGCTCGCGAAGGGCGAAGATTCCCACCGCCACGATGATCACGGCGGTGATCAGGGCGCAGAAGAAGCCGGCGGCGGTGCAGAACCACAGGGTCAGGAAGGCGATCCCGGCGGCCAGCGCCACGATCGACCATTTGGTCGCCACCAGCACCGAATGAAAGGTCGCTTGCTGCGCGTGGATGTCCTGGTCGCCGTGATGGTAGTCTGAAGCCGTCTCGGCCATGGCGCATCCCTCTCACGCTAACGTGTTTGATGAGGGCGACTATACTAATGCGGCCCGCCGCTCAAGGCGGGGAAGGGCTGATCGACGCGTCCAGTCGAGCTAGAGCGGGTTGAGGAAAAGTGCGAAGCGGTTTTCCGCCCGCAACCCGCTCTAACTCTTAGGAATCGATCACGTTCATGATTTTGGATTGGTTCAATCCAAAATCATCGTGATCTAGGGCCAGCCGACGAGCAAGGCGCGGATCGCCGAGACCAGGGCCAGCGGCTGGTCGACCATGATGTGGTGCTCGGAATCGGGGATGATCACCTTGCTCAGACCCTGCAACAGACCATCGGGATCGGCCATGCTCGCCCGCTGCATGATTTTCGAATTCTCGCCAAACACGTGCACCAGGGGGGTGAGGCTTTCCTCCAGCGCCATGGAGCCCATGGCGGTGCGGTCGAGCTTGGACCAGAGCTGCGGATCGAAGCGCCAGGTCCAGCCGTCGCCGCCGCCTTCCAGCGGCGCACGCTTCAGGGACCGGCGCGCGATGAAGTCGGCGATGAAGGGGTTGTCGCAGCCCTGCGGCGGCATGAAGCGGAAACGCGCCAGCGCGGCCTCCAGGGTCGGATAGACCCGGTTGGGCGAGGTGCGCATCTGCGGCTGGCGAAAGCCTTCGGTCGCTGGCGGCGGGCCGCCGAAGCCGGTATCGACCAGGATGGCGCCGCGCATCCACTGGGGATATTTGCGCGCCGCGTAGAAGACCTGGGAGCCGCCGAAGGAGTGGCCGATGAAGATCGGCTTGACCGGCGCGTCGTAAAGCCCCGCGGCTTCCGCGCCGGCTCGAACCTCCTGGGCGAAGGTCTCGAACGAATAGTCGTCGCGCCAGTCCGACGCGCCCATGCCGGAGAGCGAGATTGCCGCCACACGGTAATCCTCCGCCAGATAGGGCGCGATGAAGCTCCACCAGTCGGCGTGGGCGCTGTTGCCATGCACCAGGATCAGGCCGGGCTTGCCGCGTTCGCCCCAGGCCAGCAGCTCGATCTTGGCCCCCAGCACCTCGACGAAGGACCGTTCGGGCGCCTGGGCCACTGCCCATTTGAACCAGCCGGGCGCGGGTGGCTCGGCCCCGTCGAAGGCCGCGAGCGGCGCTTCGCCACGTTCATTCATCCAGGCCGGCATTGACTCGATAGTCTGATCGTCTGGCATTCCAATCCTCAAAGTCCAAATAGCCTGCGCGCCCTGAAAAGCCCGCGTTTCAATTGATATTCGGGCTCAAACGAGCCCTTCGAATTCGTCCACCAGCCGCTCCAGGCGCGCGCAGCCGGACTCCCAAAACGCCTTTTGTCGCGGATCGAGGCCAAACGGCTTCAGGGCCTCCACATAGGTGCGCGCGCCGCCGCCCGCCAGCAGGCCGGTATAGAGCGGCGCAAAACCCTTCGGATCGCGCCGGCGCGCCTCGGCCAGGGCCTCGACCAGCAGATTACCGAAGGCATAGGCATAGACATAGAAGGGCGCGTGCACGAAGTGGCTGACATAGGCCCAGTAAACCTCGTAGCCGGGGTTGAGCCTGACGGCGGGGCCGAGGCTTTCGCCCATCACGTCCAGCCAAATGACGGCGATCTGCTCGGCGGAAACCTCGCCCCTGAGACGCGCGGCATGGAAACGGGTCTCGAAGCGATGGAAGGCGATCTGCCGCACCACCGTGTTCAGCCCGTCCTCGATCTTGCCGGCCAGCAGCGCCCGGCGATCGGCGGGGGTCGCCTCGGCCAGCAGCCGGTCGAACACCAGGCCCTCACCGAAGATGGAGGCGGTTTCGGCGAGGGTCAGTGGCGTATCGGCCAAGAGCGTGCCCAGGGGCGCGGCCAGGGTCTGGTGCACGGCGTGGCCCAGCTCGTGGGCCAGGGTCAGCACGTCGCGCCGCTCGCCCATGTAGTTCAGGAAGACGTAGGGGTGCCGGTCGGCGGTCACCGGGTGCGAATAGGCGCCGGACGACTTGCCGGGACGGGGCCGGGCGTCGATCCAGGGCTGTTCGAAAAACACCTTTGCCCGGTCGGCAAAGGCCGGCGCCAGGGAGGCGTAGGCGTCGAGCACAATGACCTTGGCCTCGTCCCAGCCGTAGCGGCGCGGCGCGGCGGCATCGAGCGGGGCGTTGCGGTCCCAGTAGTCGAGATGGGTCCGGCCCATCAGCCTGGCCTTCAATGCGTAATAGCGATGCGAGATGGAGGGATAGTGCTCCACCACCGCCGCCTCCAGCGCCGCGACCGACTCGGCGTCCACCTCATTGGCCAGGTGGCGCGAGGCGGCGGGATCGGCGAACTTGCGCCAGCGATCCTCGACCTGTTTTTCCGCCGCAATGGTGTTCAGCGCCAAGCCCAGGATCGGGGTCTGCGCCTCAAGCGCCTTGGCCAGCGCGCTCGCCGCCTGTTTGCGCCGCCCACCGTCCGGATCCGACAGCCGGTTCAGCGCCTCGGCCAGGGTCAGGTTTTCACGGCCGGCGCGGACCACCAGCCGGCTTAAGCTCTCGTCATAGAGCCGGCTCCAATTGGCTACCGCCGGGGCGCGATCGACCAGCAACCGCTCCAGATCGGCGGAAAGCTCGTGCGGCCGGCTCAGGCGCACGCGCCGCAGCCAGGGACGCCAGCGTTCGGCTTGCGGGTCGGCGCCGAGGGCCGCCTCGATCTCCGCCTCCTCCAGTTCGTTCAGTTCCAGGGTGAAGAACAGCGACTGCGCCCCGATCTCGGCCGAGCGGCCGCGGATGTCGGACTCGAACTTGGCCCAGGCCGGATCGTCGCGGGCGGTCGAGGTGGCGAGCGAGGCATAGGCGCCGACGACCCACAGACGATTGGTGGCCTGCTCATAGAGATCGATCCCCTCGGCCAGCAGCCGCGCCAGCCGCCTGGGCTCGGCGCGGGCGGCGACGAACTGTCCCTTCAGCCGCACAAGGGCGTCGCTGACGGAGACGGCCTCGGACAGGGTCGCCTCGATGCGCGGATCGTCGCGGCCGGAGAACAGATCGTCCAGCCGCCATTCGGGAAGCACCTCGCTGGAGGCCTCGGGTCTTGTATGTACGGTCATGGGAAACCTATGCCGCGCCGGCCGCCGCCTCGCAAATGAAAGCCGAGCGCCAAGCGTCCGCCGTTAACCTCCCGCTCAACTCTGCGAAACCCCGCCTTTACCTGAGGCGGTTAAAACGGCGGCAACGATCAGCCGAACCGACCAAGGCGCGGCGATTTCTCGGTGGATGAGTGACTCTATGGCCAAGACGGTTCTCGTCGTCGACGACGATCCGACCCAGCGGCGGCTGATCCAGGCCGTGCTGGAGCGCGAGGGCCTGGCCGTGGCCCACGCCGAGACGGGCGAACAGGCGATCGACCGCCTGGTCGGCGGCGGAACCGCCGACGCCATCATGCTCGACCTCAACATGCCCGTTCCCGTCGGTCTCGACACCCTGAAGG
>CALAEG010000426.1 GCA_937890965.1 uncultured Caulobacteraceae bacterium
GGCAGCCGGTGCAGGCCGCCGGCCAGGGCGGCCAGGCCCACCCGCGGTTCCGGCAGGGCGAAGACGGCGCTTTCCGAGGCGATGATCAGGTCGCAGGCCAGGGCGATCTCGAAGCCACCGCCCATGGCCACGCCGTTGACCGCCGCGATCAGCGGCTTGGTCAGGTCGTAACGGGTGGTGATGCCGGCAAAGCCGGTCGGCGGATTGGCCATACGCAGGCCGGCCGCCTGGGCCTTCAGGTCGTTGCCGGCGGAAAAGGCCCGCTCGCCGGCCCCGGTGACGATGGCCACCCATTGCTCCGGATCGGCGGCGAAGTCGTTGAATACCTGTTCCAGCTCGAAGTGAGACGGCGAGTGCAGCGCGTTCATCACCTCCGGCCGGTTCAGCGTCACCGTGGTGATCGGGCCGTCGCGGTCCACCTTCACGAATTCATAGGCCATGGTCGTCCTCCGTTTTCGGCTTCATTGCGCGGCGACGAGGCCGCTCTTGAATCGCTTCCAGTTCTGCACATAGCCCAATGCGCCCATGGAGAGGCGGCTGGCCTGTTCGGGGGCCAGTTCGCGCACCACCTTGCCGGGCGTGCCTATGACCATGGTGTTGTCGGGAATCTCCTTGCCCTCGGTGATCAGGCTGTTGGCGCCGATCAGGCAGTTGCGACCGATGCGCGCGCCATTGAGGATGATCGAGCCGATGCCGACCAGGCTTCCGTCGCCGATGGTGCAGCCATGCATCATCACCATGTGGCCGACGGTGACGTTGGCGCCAATGGTCAGGGGCGAGCCGTTGTCGGTGTGAAGAACGGAATTGTCCTGGACGTTGCTATTCTCGCCAACCGTGATGGCGTCATTGTCCCCGCGTAGCACCGCCCCGAACCAGATGCTTGCATTCTTCTTCAGGATGACATTGCCTAGCACGATGGCATTTGGCGCTATCCAGTATTCGTCCTCCAAGGGGAGCGTTGGGGAGACGGCGCCCAAGTTGTAAACATTCATCCGCCCACATCCTTTATTACAACGTTTGTCTTGCTTAACGAATTTGAAAGGCTGTTACCATCATCCTTAGTCGGGCGATTCGAGGGGATGAAACCTGCCCTCGGTCTCCTTCAAGTGGAGAAAGCGGTGTCGCGTACGGTTGGTCGGCGGTCCCTGGGACCGCCCCGTCAAAGGTCGAAGACCGAGCCGCCCGGCGCCGCAGTCTCTTCTCCACTCTCCTCCCATTCACCCCAAGGGCGGTCCATTGCGGACACGCCCTTTTTTCTTATCCCGACGGAGGCTTCCATGACCAAACGTGCGTGCAAGCGGATGGTGCGCGAAGGCGCGTTCACCGATGTGGACTATGACGACGGGAAGATTCGCCGGCTGCCGATCGATCGTGGCGGCTGGTCGCCGCTAGGGCCGGCCCATAACGACGACCGCGAACAGGGCTACCTGAAGACCATCAAGGCCAAGTCGCCGGGCCAGGCGGCGCTGATGGAGGCCATCGACGCGCGCAACCTGGTGCTGGCGCTGGGCCCCGCCGGCACTGGCAAGACCTATCTGGCCATCGCCAAGGCGGTGGAGGCGCTTGAGGCCGGCAAGGTCGGGCGCATCGTCCTCTCAAGGCCCGCCATCGAGGCCGGCGAATCCATCGGCTTCCTGCCCGGCGACATGGAGGACAAGCTCGCCCCCTATTTGAGGCCGCTCTACGACGCGCTCTCGGATCGGTTGTCGATGAAGCGGGTGCGGGCGCTGATGGCCGAAGGCGCCATCGAGATCGCACCGGTCGGCTATATGCGCGGGCGCACGCTGAACAACGCCTTCGTGGTCATCGATGAGGCGCAGAACTGCACCTATGTGCAGCTGAAGATGCTGCTCACCCGGCTGGGCTGGAACTCGACCATGGTGATCACCGGCGACCCGCAGCAGTCGGACCTCTTGCCCGGCGTTTCCGGCCTCGGGGACGTCGCCGTGCGGCTGGAGGCCGTCCCGGCCATCTCGGTGGTCCGCCTCAGCGACGGCGACATCGTCCGTCACCCCCTGGTCGGCGAGATGCTGGCGGTGCTCTGAGGAACCCTAGACGTCCAGATCCTCGGCGAGGATGGCCATTTCGAACAGGAAGGAGCCGGCTTCGTCCTCGTCTTCATAGACGACGCCGATGAATTCGCCCTTCAGTTCGACCTCGGCGGAATCCTTCTGCTTGCGCGCGATCACGGCCACGTGCGGGTTGCCGAAGGTGCGCTTCAGATGCGCCTCGACGCGCTTCAGGTCTTTTTCGTCCACGGGGGCGCGTTCCTTGTTGGGCTGGGCGGCGAACCTAGCGGCATTCCCGGCCGGGGCAAGCTCAGATCGAATAGTCGTAGGCGTCCTCGGCCAGGGTGTGGTCCATCGAACGCGCCGGCTCGCAGCCTGTCGGGCAGTTGACCAGCCGCGCCGGCACGCCGACGGCGGTGCAGCCGGCCGGGACGGGCTTCAACACCACGGCGCCCGAGGCGATCTTGGCATAGTCGCCGATGGTGATGTTGCCGATCACCGTGGCCCCCGCGCCCAGGAGCACGCCCTTGCCGATCTTCGGGTGCCGGTCGCCACGCTCGGCGCCCGTGCCGCCCAGGGTGACGCCCTGCAGCATGGAGACGTCGTCGCCGATGATCGCGGTCTCGCCGATGACGATGCCGGTGCCGTGGTCGATGAAGACGCCGGAGCCGACGCGGGTGGCCGGGTTGATGTCGACCTGGAAGACTTCCGACATGCGGCTTTGCAAGTAGAAGGCCAGGGTCTCACGGCCTTGGTGATACAGCCAGTGGGCGATGCGATGGGTCTGCAAGGCCTGGAAACCCTTGAAGAAAAGGAAGGGCTGCATATAGCCCTTGCAGGCCGGGTCGCGCTCGAACACCGCCTGCAGGTCGGCCTCGATCACGCCCATCAGGTTGGGATCGGACGCGAAGGCCTCCTCGGCATGCTCGCGCACACTCATGGCGCGGAGTTCCTGGTCGCCGAGCTTGCGCGCCAGCTGATAGGAGAGCGCCGAGGCCAGGTCTTCGTGCTTCAGAATGGTGGCGTGCAGCAGCGAGGCCAGACCCGGCTCGGTCTGGGCGGCATGGGCCGCCTCATTGCGCAGCGCCGCCCACACGGGCGGGGTCGACTGCGGGGTCACCACCTTCAGACGTTGCGGCATTGGCAGGCTCTCCCCTAATCCATCGATCTTCGCACAGCCTGTTTAACACGGCCCAAAAATGCGGGATCGGTCGCGGGCCTTTTCGGCCTTATAAACCAGATGAGCCCCGCACGCCCAATTTCAAGAGGCCTTAGCTTGAACATCGCTCTGCCCGCCCAACCGCTTTTCGGCGAACCGCTTCCCATCGGCGAGGGTCGGCGCGAGGTGCTGGATTTCCTGGCGCGGCGCCGCTCCACCTCCGCCGGCACGCTGCGGGCGCCCGCGCCCGACGGCGCCGAACTGGCCGAGCTGCTCCGCCTCGCCGCCCGCGTGCCCGACCACGGCAAGCTCTTTCCCTGGCGCTTTGTCATCCTTGAGGGCGAGGCCAAGGCCGAGTTCACCGCGGCCCTTGAGGTGATCGCCACCCGCCAGCCAAACCCGGAAAAGGCCAGGGGCGCGCTCTTCAAGATCAAGGTCCCGCCGCTGACCGTGGCCGTGGTCTCGCGCCATATCGAGGCGACCATCCCCGAATGGGAACAGCGCCTATCGGCCGCCGCCGTCTGCATGACCCTGCTGATCGCCGCCGAGGCCGCCGGCTACGGCGCCAACTGGATCACCGACTGGTACGCCTATGCCCCGGAGGCCACAGCATTACTCGGCCTGGGCATCGGCGAACAGATCGCCGGCTATATCCACATCGGCACCCCCGCCGAGGCGCCGCTGGAACGGGTGCGGCCCGACGTGCACGCCCTGACCACACGGTGGAAGCAGCGCTGAGGCTATTTATAAACCGCTCATCCCCGCCCCCGGTACGGCGCCACGCCCTGGTCGGGGAGCCATAGGCCATCGGGGGCCGGGCCGGTCTGCCAGAAGACGTCGATGGGGATGCCGCCGCGCGGGTACCAGTAGCCGCCGATGCGCAGCCAGCGCGGCGCCGCGGTGGCCACGATCCGCTTGCCGATGCCGATGGTGCAGTCCTCGTGGAAGGCGCCGTGGTTGCGGAACGACCCCAGGAAAAGCTTCAGCGACTTGGATTCGATCAGCCATTCGGCCGGCGCATAGTCGATGACCAGATGGGCGAAGTCCGGCTGGCCGGTCACCGGGCAGAGCGAGGTGAACTCCGGCGCGGCGAAGCGGGCGAGATAGAGGCTGTCGGGATGCGGATTGGCCACCCGCTCCAGGACCGCCTCGTCCGGGCTGGCCGGCAGCGCCGCCGAGCGGCCCAACTGCGTCAGGTGTTCATCGTTCATGGCGCCAGCCTAACGCACGATCGCCGCCCCCGCGACAAGTCCGCGATGGCCCACTATGGTCCCCGCAAACCCAGGGAGGCGTGAGATGAGCAAGGACTTCGACGGGGCGATCATCGTGGTGACGGGCGCTTCGACGGGCCTTGGCCGCGCCATTGCGGTGGAGACCGCCAGCCGCGGCGCCAAGGCGGTTGTGGTCGATTACGCCTCGTCCGCCAAGGAGGCCGAAGAAACCTGCGACCTGGTTCGCGCCCATGGCGCCGAGGCGCTTCCGGTCCAGGGCGATGTCGGCGACGACGCCGCCTGCCGCGCCATCGCCGCCAAGGCGCAAGGTTTCGGGCGCATCGACGCCCTGTTCAACAATGCCGGAACCACCAAGTTCGCCGCCCATGGCGACATGGACCTGGTCACCGACGAAGACTTCCTGCGCATCTATCGCATCAATGTGGTCGGCGGCTTCCAGATGGTGCGCGCGGCGCGGTCCCTGCTCGAGGCGACCGAACAGGCCAGCGCCGTGGTCAACACCTCCTCCATCGCCGGCGTGGCCGGTATCGGCTCTTCCATCCCCTATGCGGCGTCCAAGGGCGCGCTCAACACCATGACGCTCAGTCTGGCCCGTGCGCTGGCGCCCAGGATCCGCGTCAACGCCATCTGTCCCGGCTTCATCGACACCCCCTGGTTCGGCAAGGGCGTCGGCGCGGCGGGGCAAGCGGCGGTGCGCGACCGCGCGGCCGCCTCGACCCCGCTGAAGGTCGCTTCGACCGCCGAGGACATCGCCGTCGCCGCCGTCTTCCTGGCCTCTCCGGCCGCGCGCCACATCACCGGCGAGACCCTGCTGGTCGACGCCGGCAGCCACCTGAACTTCGCGCCGCTGGTGGCCCGCTAAGGCGACAAGCCCGCTGGGGACGTTCGACATTCGAGGCCGGACGCGCGGCGCTGGACGAAAAACTGACGGCCGCACACCGCACCGAGACAGCCGAATCGGCCGCGGCTTTTATGCGCCGGCGCCAACTTCGCCATGGAGAATTTATGCCGTTCGGCGGGATAAGCCGGCGCCTAAGAAAGGCGCATCCGGTCTGCTGCGCTGCACAAGAAACGTCCAGAGGCGAGTCCAATGCCCTCACGGCCGAGGCTTAACTTTGCCGCGCGGAAAACTGTCAGACCATAGGATTCGACGAATGGGAAAAGCTCGCCGTCGAGCGCCGCTCAAGGAACAGCCGGGCGGCGAATTTACAAGGGGATTATCAATGAACAAACTGAAGCTGATCATGTGCGCGAGCGCCGCGACGCTCGGGCTTGGTTGGGCCGGAGCCGCCGCGGCTCAGACCGCCGCGCCCGCGCCAGCCCCCGCGGCCGCAGCCGCGCCGGCGGCTCCAGCGGCAAGCCCCATGGCCAACCCGGCCATCACCGCGCCAATGGCGGCCAACCCGAACCCCGCGGTGTTCGACGCCGGCCCGCTCGGCAAGATCACGGTCGATGGCGTGTTCAGCGTCCTTGGTGGATACCAATCGCCCAGCCCGACCTTCTTTGGCGGCGCTGACCGGAACCAGGGCTTTTTCGACGTCAGCAACGCGCAGGTGATCATCAACAAGTCGGATGGCGTCTTCCAGTTCTACGTCCAGGCCGGCGCCTATTCGCTGCCCGCGCTCGGCGCGACCTACTTCAGGTCGACCTCGATAACGCCGAATACGTTCGGCTACGTGCCGCAGGGTTTCGTCAAGATCGTCCCCAATTCGATGTTCAGCATCGAGGCCGGCGCCCTGCCGACACTGATCGGCGGCGAGTACACCTTCGACTTCCAAAACATGAATATCGAGCGCGGCCTGCTCTGGGGCCAGGAGCCGGCGGTCAGCAAGGGCGTACAGGGCAACTTCTCCAGCGGCCCGATCGCCATCTCCGTCGCCTATACGGACGGCTACTATTCCAATGTCTACACGGCCGTTTCCGGCCTGATCACCTACACCTTCAAGAACTCCGACACCCTGGCCTTCGCCGGTGAGGGCAATGTCGGCCGCAACCACGTCAGCACCTTCGTGACCCCGCTGGCGCAGAACAATGGCCAGATCTACAACCTGCTCTATTCCCACACCTCAGGGCCCTGGACGATCTCGCCCTATATCCAGTACCAGAGCGTCCCGCGCGTCATCGGGCCGATGGGCGTGCCGCTGACCGCTTCGGCCTCGGCCTGGGCCGGCGCGATCCTGACCAAATACAATTTCACGCCTGAGTTCAGCGTCGCGGGGCGCCTCGAATACATCTCCTCGAGCGGTGGCCAGAACCTGTTGTTCGGCCCGGGCAGCAACGCCTGGTCGATCACGGTGACGCCGACCTATCAGAAGGGCGTCTTCTTCGCCCGAGCGGAAGCCTCCTACGTCTCGATCGGGTCAGGCGACTCGATTGATGGGGACATGTTCGGCCAACTGGGCAATCACGGTTCGCAAGTGCGCGTCATGGCGGAAACCGGCGTCGACTTCTAGTCGGCTGACCAGCGTTTGATCATGGAGAGGGCGGCGCCGTCGGCGTCGCCCTCTTTCCTTGCGCGTCTAGCGGCCATGGCGCGACCCTGGCCAACCGCTTGGCCGAAGAGGGGTTGCAACGGAAAGTTTACCGTGGCGCCGCATAACCTTGACCGTAGTCGGGGGTACGCAGCATGGGCGCTAGCCACACCGGCGAGCCCGGACATTTGGGCGATCTGGAAGCCGCCGCCTGGGTGTTCGACAACAGCGTCGACGTCTTCCTGGTGGTCGAAACCGGCCTGATCTCGCGCACCAATCCGGCCTGGACCCGATTGACCGGCTGGACGGCGGCGGAAACCCAGGGCCGCTCCCCCAGCGACTTCATCCATCCCGATGACTGGCCAATGGTGCAGAGCGCCGCCGGCGCGCTCAATCCTGGCGGTGAATACAAGCTCGACCATCGCCTTCTGACCAAGTCGGGCGACTGGCTGTGGGTTTGCGTCCGCACCAAGCGCGCCGCCGACGGGACCGGCCTGGTGGTCTTGCAGGACATCACCGAGGCGCGCGCCCAACAGGCGGAAAGCGAAGATGCCAAACGCTCGGGCGAACTGCTCCGCGACGCAATCGGCCTGACGCTGTGGCGTTTCGATCCGCAACGGCGGCTCTACGATATGGACGCGGACCTCTCGCGGCCGTTCGGGGCCAGCGACAGCCCCCTGGTGGAGCCGGCCAACGCCGTCGCCGCCATCATCCACCCCGATGACTCCGCCCGCGTGAGCAAGGCCTTTCGCCGGGCGGTGGCCAGCGGCGAACCGGGCGGGGCCGAATACCGGCATCAGCTTGCTGACGGGCGCTGGGCGCGCTGCCGGGTCGCCTGGCGCGGCATCCGCCCCACCGCCTCCGGCCCCTGGCAGATGATCGGCGTCACCCAGGATGTGACCGAACTCGCCGACGCCCGCGACGCGGCGCTGCGTGAACAGCAGGCCGCCCAGGCGGCGGCCGAGGCCAAGGCCGAATTCCTGGCCAATATGAGCCACGAGATCCGCACGCCGATGAACGGCGTTCTGGGCGTCTTGCACCTGCTCAAGGGTGAGGCGCTTTCCAGCGACGGCCGCCAGCTGCTCGACGAGGCGCTGGCCTGCGGGTCGATGCTGGCCACCCTGCTGAACGACGTGATCGACTTCTCCAAGGTCGAGGCCGGCCGGCTGGAGCTGGCGCCGGAGGCGCTGAATCCCGAGGCCGCCCTGGAAGGCGTCGCCAACCTGTTGCGGCCCCAGGCCGAAGAGCGGGGTCTGTGGCTGCGCACCATGATCGCGCCCGGCGTCGGCTGGGTGTCGGTCGATCCGGTGCGGCTGCGCCAGATGCTGTTCAACCTGATCGGCAATGCGGTCAAATTCACCCTCGACGGGGGGGTCGAGGTCCGGCTGACGGCGACCGGCGGCGGCCCGCAAAAGCGGCTGCGCGTCGAAATCGAGGATACCGGCATCGGTATCGCGCAAGAGGCGCAGATCTCGCTGTTCCAGCGCTTTCACCAGGCCGACAGCTCGACCACCAGGCGCTTTGGCGGTTCGGGCCTCGGCCTCGCCATCACCCGGCGGCTGGCCGAGCTGATGGACGGCCAGGTCGGCCTGCGCAGCCAGGAGGGCATCGGCTCGACCTTCTGGTTCGAGATCGCCGCGCCCTTGGCCCAGCCCGACATCGCGCCCGAGCTGGAAGCGCCGGCGGATGGCTGGCTGAACGGCATGCGGATCCTGATCGTCGAGGACAATCCGACCAATCGCCTGATCGCCTCGCGCATGCTGGATAGCCTTGGCGCCAGCGTCGAGACCGCCAATGACGGCGCCGAGGGCGTCGAGGTCGCCAGCCGCGCACCGTTCGACCTGATCCTCATGGACGTGCAGATGCCGGTGATGGATGGCGTTACCGCGACGCGGGCGATCCGCCGGCTGCCCGCGCCGGCCGGTGAAATCCCGATCGTCGCCATGACCGCCAACGTCTTCACACACCAGCAGGAAGGCTATCGCGAGGCGGGCATGACCGGCGCGGTCTCCAAGCCCCTGTCGCCGGCGAGGTTGCTGGCCGAGATCAACCGCATCGCCGGTTCGCACGAAGCGCAAGGCGATGCGGCCGCCGCGGTGGCCTGACCCGGCGTGCATACCGGCTCGTAGAGTCTATTTCCGAACAAATGTTCGAAGGGATTGCCTAGCGTCAATGCGGGCGGGATAATGCGCCACGCCCCTGGTCTCGCGAGACGCGCGAGGTCTTTTTGGGGCGACGTCTTTATTCGCAAGATCGGCTCCAGCGAAGGGCCAACGGAGGAATTTGCAATATGGCTTGGGATTTTGAAACGGATCCGGAATTTCAAAAGAAACTCGATTGGATCGAAGACCTGATGGAGAACGAGATCGAGCCGCTCTCGCATCTCGGCATGGCGGCCTTCTCGACCGAGGGCCGCGAACGCTTCATCAAACCGCTGCAGGACCGGGTCAAGGCCGAGGGCCTGTGGGCCTGCCACCTCGGCCCCGAACTGGGCGGCCAGGGCTATGGCCAGGTGAAGCTCGCCTTGATGAACGAAAAGCTGGGCCGCAACGGCCTCGCCCCCTCGATCTTCGGCTGCCAGGCGCCCGACACCGGCAATGCCGAGATCATCGCCCACTACGGCACCGAAGAGCAGAAGGAACAGTGGCTGAAGCCCCTGCTGAACGGCGACATCCGTTCGGCCTTCTCGATGAGCGAGCCTACCGGCGGCTCCGACCCCCTCACCTTCAAGACCCGCGCGGTGCTGGAGGGCAACGAGTGGGTGATCAATGGCGAGAAGTGGTTCTCGTCCGGCGCCTACGGCTCAACCATCCTGATCGTCTATGCGATCACTGATCCGGACCACAAGAACCCCTACGAGCGCACCTCCATCTTCATCGTCCCGACCGCGACGCCGGGCGTCGAGATCGTGCGCGGCATCCATGTCGGCGCCGGTCCCGTCGGCGGCCCGGGCGGCCACGGCTATATGCGCTACACCGACGTGCGGGTGCCGTATGGCGCCCTGCTCGGCGACCGCGGCGGCGCCTTCAAGATCGCGCAGACCAGGCTTTCCGGCGGCCGCGTCCACCACGCCATGCGCACCGTCGGCGCCTGCAAGCGGGCGCTCGACCTGATGTGCCAGCGCGCCGTCTCCCGCTCGACCCGCGAGGGCCGGCTGGCCGACTACCAGATGGTGCAGGAGCAGATCGCCGACTCATGGATCCAGTACGAACAGTTCCGGCTGCTCGTGCTGCGCACCGCCTGGGCGATCGACAAATACCAGGACTACACCAAGGTGCGGAAAGACATCGCCGCGGTGAAGGTGGCCATGCCGAAGGTCTATCAGGATATCGCCATCAAGGCCGCCCACCTGCACGGCGCCATCGGCGTCTCCAACGAAATGCCCTTCATGGGCATGGTGACCAGCGCCCTGGTCATGGGCATCGCCGACGGCCCGACCGAGGTGCACAAGGTCACGGTCGCCAAGCAGGTCCTGGCCGACTACCGGCCGTCGAACGAACTCTTCCCCGCCTACCACATCCCCAATCAGCGGGCGGCGGCGGCGGAGCGTTTCGCCGACGACCTGAAGTCGCTGAAGGAACAACGCGACAAGCGGATGGGCGCCGAAAAGGCCGAAGCCACTGCCTGAAGACGCGTACTCACCCCTCCTGGTCGGCATCGGCGGCACCACGCGGCCGGAGTCGACCAGCGAACGGGTGCTGATCAAGGCCCTGGAAGCCGCTGAGCGGGCCGGTGCGCGCACCCGCCTGCTCAGCGGCGTCTTCCTCTCCAAACTGCCGATCTATGACCCGTCGACCAGCACGGGCTCGCCCGAGTTGCAGGTGATGCTGGACGCGGTGCGCGACGCCGACGGCGTGCTCATCTCCACCCCCGGCTATCACGGCTCGGTCTCGGGCCTGATCAAGAACGCCATCGACGGCCTGGAAGGCCTGCGCCAGGACACCCGCCCCTATCTGGAAGGCCGCGCGGTGGGTTGCATCGTCGTCGCCGACGGCTGGCAGGCGGGCGGCACGGCGCTCTCGGCGCTGCGCACCATCGTCCACGCCCTGCGCGGCTGGCCGACGCCGCTGGGCCTGACCCTGAACCCCTCCGCCGGCAAGCTGTTCGACGAGACCGGCGGCTTCTGCGACCAAGGCGCCGCCCGCCAGGTCGAGATGCTGGCCGGCCAGGTGGTCGACTTCGCCCGGGCGGTGCACCGGTAAGGGGCCCGGCGCGGCCCTCCCCTCAAACCGTCATCCCCCGCTGGAGACGCTTTAGCGGTGGAATGCGGGGGACCCATAAACACTCACATTCGAAGGTGATCATGGGAGATCGGAAGAG
>CALAEG010000427.1 GCA_937890965.1 uncultured Caulobacteraceae bacterium
TATCTGATCGTCGCCATTATCGCCGGCGCCTTGGCCGTGGCCGGCGTGATCACCGCATTGCTAGCCACCTTCTGGCGGATCGACTGATCTTGTCCGAGCCGGACGCCGATCTGGTCGCGGCGGCCCGGCGCGGCTCGCAGCGGGCCTTTCAGCAGCTGGTCGAGCGGCACCAGCAGGCCGTGCGCGGCTTTCTTCGCCGCGTCTGCGCCGATGCCGGCGACGCCGACGACCTTGCGCAGGAGACCTTCCTGACCGCCTGGTCGAGCCTGCTGCTCTATCGCGGCGGCGCGTCCCTGCGCTCCTGGCTCTGCGCCATCGCCTGGAAGAAGAGCCTGACGCTTCGGCGCTCGCGGGGGCGGGAGCGGCGCCGCCACGACAGCCTCGAGGAGACCCCGCCGAGCACGCTCGGCGCCGAGGCGCGCATGGATCTGGCCGCGGCCCTGCGCGCCCTGCCGGACGAACAGCGGGCGGCCGTGGCGCTCTGCCTGGGCGGCGACTTCTCGCACACCGAGGCGGCCGAGGCGCTCGGCCTGCCGCTGGGAACCATCAAATCGCATGTTCAGCGCGGCCGCGCTAAACTGCTCGCCGTGCTCGGAGGTCCAGATGACTGACGCCGAAACCAGACTGGCCGCGTTCTGGGTTGAGACCGGGGCGCCGCCGCGCGACCTGGTCTTCGAGCTCGGGGTTCAGCAGGCCATCGCCCGCCGGCGCGTCCTGATCGATGTGGCCGGCCTGGCCGCCGGCGTTCTCGTGGTCGGCGCCTTCGTGCTGGCCTTCGGGCGTGATGCGCTCGCCGGCGCCGGCGTTCCGGTCTCCAGTTTCGACGCGGTCGGCCCCGTCCTGGCCGCCGTGGCGGCGATCGGCGCGGCCATGGTCTGGTTCGGCCGCGCGCCCGCCGACGAGGCGTGAGCGCTCTCTCCCCGTCATCCCCCGCTGGAGCCGCGCAGCGGCGGAATGCGGGGGACCCATGATCGCTTGCGTTCGACGGTGACCACGGGTAGATCAACCGCTGCGTGTATTATCATCCATCGGCGATCATGGGTGGCCCGGACAAGCCGGGCCATGACGGTTGGTTTTCAGTCTTCCGTCGGGTCGATCAGGGGTTTGCAGGCCTCGGCCAGCCAGGCGGCGGTGTCGGGGGGGACCAGCGGGCCGATCACCTCCAGCACCCGCGCGTGATAGGCGTCCAGCTGCTCGATCTCTTCCGGGTTGAGCAGCACGGTTTCCACCAGCCGCCGGTCGATGGGCGCCAGCGTCAGGGTCTCGAAGGCCAGCATCGGCCGCTCGCCGCCGGAGACCGGGTCGGCGTTGATCACCACCTGCAGGGTCTCGATGCGGATGCCGAACGCGCCCTCCTTGTAATAGCCGGGTTCGTTGGAGACGATCATGCCCGGCTGCAGGGCCACGGTGCTCGGCGCCTTGGAGATGCGCTGCGGCCCCTCGTGGACGCCCAGATAGCTGCCGACGCCGTGGCCGGTGCCGTGGTCGTAGTCCAGGTCGGCGGCCCAGAGCGGCGCGCGGGCCAAGGGGTCGAGGCTGGACCCGGTGGTGCCGGCGGGAAACCGCACCCGCGCCAGGGCCAGATGGCCCTTCAGCACCCGGGTGAAGCGGTCGCACATCTCCGGCGACGGCTCGCCGATGGCCACCGTGCGGGTGACGTCGGTGGTGCCGTCGAGATACTGGGCGCCGGAATCGACCAGCAGCAGCGAGCCGGACTGCACGCGCTTGTTCAGCCGAAGGGTCGGGCGGTAATGGACGATGGCGCCGTTCGAGGCCGCGCCGGCTATGGTGTCGAAGGACAGGTCCTTCAGCGCCCCGGTCTCCTCGCGAAAGCCCTCCAGCTTCTTCACCACCTCGACCTCGTCGGGCAGGGCGGTCTGCGCCTCGGTGCCCAGCCAGTGCAGGAAGCGGGTCAGGGCGGCGCCGTCGCGGATGTGGGCGCGGCGGGCGCCTTCGATCTCGACGTCGTTCTTGGTGGCGCGGGGCAGGGCGGTGGGATCGGGCGCGCGCACGACCTCG
>CALAEG010000428.1 GCA_937890965.1 uncultured Caulobacteraceae bacterium
CGGCACGCTCGCCGGCGTCGCCATGGCGCTGCGCGACAAGACCCCCGACATCGCCGTCGGCCTGGCCGATCCCGGCGGCGCGGCGCTCTACGAATACTACGCCCACGGCGAGCTGAAGGCCGAGGGAACCTCGATCAGCGAAGGCATCGGCCAGGGCCGCATCACCGCCAATCTCGAGGGCCTGCACGTCGACTATCCCTATCGGGTCTCCGACGAGGAGATGATGCTCGCCATCTTCGACCTGGCCGAACACGAAGGCATGGTCATGGGCGGCTCGACCGGGATCAATGTCGCCGGGGCGGTGCGCCTGGCCCGCGATCTCGGGCCCGGCCACACCATCGTGACCATCCTCTGCGACTACGGCTCACGCTATCAGAGCAAACTGTTCAACCCCGAATTCCTTAAGGAGCGCGGCCTGCCAACGCCGCCCTGGCTATGAGCCTGCCCAACAACGACGACCCCATGGTTTCCACCGACTGGCTGGCCGAGCGGCTGGGCAGTCCAGGCCTGGTCATCATCGACGCCACCTGGTTCATGCCGGGAACCCCGCGCGACGCCCGCGCCGAACACGCCGAGCGGCACATTCCGGGCGCGGTTTTCTTCGACATCGACGAGATCGCCGACCACACCAATCCCCTGCCCCATATGCTGCCCGAGCCGGCGGATTTCGCCGTGCATGCGCGCCGCCTGGGCGTCGAGCCGGACAGCGACGTCGTCGTCTACGACGCCCAGGGCCTGTTTTCCGCAGCCCGCGTCTGGTGGACCTTCCGCGTCATGGGCCACGCGGCGACAGCCGTTCTCGACGGCGGCCTGCCGAAATGGATGGCCGAGGATCATCCGGTCGAACAGGGCTGGCCGCAAAACCCGCACGGAGAGTTCAAGGCCAAGCTGGATCCCGGCCTGGTGCGCGACCTGGCTTCGGTGCTTGGCGTCGTCGAGACTCATGCCGAGCAGATCCTCGATGCGCGCGCCGCCGCCCGCTTCCTTGGCGAGGCGCCGGAGCCAAGGCCAGGCCTGCGCAGCGGCCACATGCCGGGCGCGCACAATCTGCCCTCCAGCGAGGTGGTCACGGCTGAGGGAACGCTCAAGACAAGAGCGGAGCTAGAGCCGCTGTTCGCCACGGCCGGCGTCGATCTGGACCGGCCGATCCTGACCAGCTGCGGCTCCGGCATTTCCGCCGCCATCCTGTCGCTGGCCCTGGCCCGGCTGGGGCGCTGGCGCACGCCGGTCTATGACGGCTCCTGGACCGAATGGGGCGGCCTGGCGGACACGCCCGTCGTCAAGGGCGCTTAAGCATGGCCGAAAAGCGCCAGGATGCGGAAGCCACGCGGCTGATCCGCGCCGGCGCCAAGCCGCGCGCGCTGGCCCGCACCGTCGGGCCGCCGATCCAGCGCGGCTCGACCGTGCTGATGCCGGACGCCGCCTCGCTGTATAATCACGACCATGTCACCTATGGCCGCGGCGGGCTGGGCATGCACGAGGCCCTGGCCGAGGCGCTGTGCGAGCTGGAAGGCGCCACGGGCGTGCGGCTCTTCCCCTCGGGCCTGGCGGCCGTCACCGCCGCGGCCATGGCGGTGCTGCGCGCCGGCGACGAGGTGCTGGTGACGGACACGGCCTACGCCCCCACCCGCCGCTTCTTCGACAAGGTGCTGACCCGGTTCGGGGTCAAGGTGACCTACTATTCGCCGCGTTCGACCCCGGAGCAGGTGCTGGCCGCCGGCGGCCCGGCGCTGCGGCTGATCGTGATGGAATCCCCCGGCTCCCTGACCTACGAGATCCAGGACCTGCCGGCGATCGCCGTCCTGGCGCGGGCCCGCGAGGTGCTCACCCTGGTCGACAACACCTGGGCCGCCGGCCTGCTCTGCAAGCCGCTGGCGCTGGGCGTCGATATCAGCGTCCAGGCCCTGACCAAGTACGTCACCGGCCATTCCGACGTTTTCTTAGGGTCGGCGGCAGCCAAGGACGCGCGGCTGACCCACGCGCTCGACGAGGCGGTGTGGAACTTCGGCTGGTCGGTCTCGCCCGACGACGTCTACCAGGGCCTGCGCGGGCTTCGCACCCTGCCCACGCGGCTTGCGCGCCACGCGGAAAACGCCCGCGTGGTGGCCAATTGGCTGATGCAGCAGCCGGAAGTCGCCGACGTGCTCTATCCGCCCCTGCCCCACTCGCCCGACCACCGCTTATGGAAGCGCGACTTCACCGGCGCGAACGGGCTTCTGAGCGTTGTCTTCCACCCTACCTCCAGCACCTCTATCGACGCCATGCTCGACACCTTGAGCCTGTTCGGCCTGGGCTTTTCCTGGGGCGGCTTCGAAAGCCTGGCCATTTCCTCCGGCGACCAGCTCACCCACCGCCGCTTTCCGAGCGGCTTGGCCGGGCCGCTGATGCGCCTGCACATCGGCCTGGAAGACCCCGCCGACCTGATCGCCGATCTCAGACGCGGTCTGGACGCATTGCGCGACGCCCAGGCGCGGGATTAAACCCTTAGCGCAAAGCTTCGGGGAGAAGATCATGGCGTTGAAGGTTGTCGGCTCTGGCCTCGGCCGCACGGGCACCAAGTCCATGCAATCGGCGCTGAACATCCTGGGTGTCGGACCGTGCCACCACATGGTCGAGGTCTTCGCCCACCCGGAAAGCATGCAGCTCTGGATCGACGCCGGCGCCGGCAAGCCCAACTGGGACACCATATTCGACGGCTATCATTCCATGGTGGACTATCCGGGCGCCCACTATTGGCGCGAGCTGGCGGCCTATTATCCGGACGCCAAGGTGCTGCACACGGTGCGCGACCCCGACCAGTGGTTCGACTCCACCCAGGCGACCATCTTCGCCCCGGCCGGCGGCGCCAGAAGCGCCGGCCCGCAAGCAGACTTCTTCGACAGCTTCATGGGCCCCATGCGCGGCCATCTGGACGACCGCGCCTTCATGACCAGGCACTTCCTCGACCATACCGAAGCGGTGAAGGCGACCATCGCGCCCGAGCGGCTGCTGATCTACCAGGCCGGCCAGGGCTGGGAGCCGCTGTGCAAGTTCCTCGGCGTGCCCGTGCCCGACGTACCCTATCCGTCGGAGAATTCGCGCGCCGAATTCGCCGCCCGCGCCGCGGCGCATCGCGGCGCCATTCCGACGCCGGACGAGGCGCAGAAGATCCTGGACACCGACAGCGCGCCCTAAGACGGCGACGTCGCGGCTTCGACGGGGCGGACACGCCCAGGCCTGCCTCCGCGCCGACTTCGTAGCCTCCGATTGCGTCTTTTCGCCCGACCACCAACGGTGGTATAGCTAATCCGCTGCATGAGGGGTTTCGACCGCGACCGGGGGGCCGCCTTGATCAATGTTCGCCGCGCGACCAGCGCCACATCCGCCCTGTGCCTGTGCCTGCTGTCGGGCTGCGCCCTGACCGTTCCGGACACTCATCGACTTGGCGAGACCCCAACCCAGGAGGCGACGCGGGAGAACAATCTCGCCGCCCACATCCGGTGCGAGATCCGTCAGGCGGTCGCCGGCACGCTCGACGAAGAGAGCAATCCCGCCAATCCACCGCTTGGCGACTACAGCGCAGATTGGCTCAACGGTTGGGGCGCGACGGTCAGCCTGGTTCTCACCGTCGATGAGAAGGCCGCGCTATCGCCGAGCGTAACCATCAACAACCCGATGAAGAACATCGTCTCGATCTTCTCGAGCGGGGGCAACGTCACCAGTTCGCAGTCGTCTACCCAGGCCTTTGGCGCATCGCTCTCGTCGGAGGCGACCAGGACCGAAACGGTGGGGTTCTTCTACCCGTTCGCCGATCTGATCGCCGAGCACAAAGCCATCCTTGCCGCCGGAAAAACTGACCAGTCCTGCGGAACGGCCGGCGGCATCCTGGTGGACGGCGATCTGAAGATCGCCGATTTTATGCGCGAAAAAATACTGATGTCTCGCGTCCCGGGCGTTCTTTCACGGAAGAAGGGCAAGTCGCCCTTCAGCACCTTTACCTATCGCGTTACTTTCGTGGTGGTCGGTTCGGGAAACGCGACCCCGGCTTGGAAGCTCGAGCGCGTCCTGGTGAGCCCGACAGCGCCATTCGTGAATGGCTCGCGGTCGCGCACCAATGATTTGACGATCACGATGGGGGCGGTTGCAACGGACAGTAACGGCGCCACGGTTGCGAGCGATGCCGCCCGCGACGCCCACCTCGCCGCCTTGATCGGCCAGGCCGTGGCGACCGACTTACAAAGTCAGCATTGATCTGGGAGCGATCAAATGGGCAATCCGCGAAAGCCGCCAAAGTCTCACCAAGAAGCCCTCGCGCAGGGTTTTGCGCCCGTACCGAATGTGCGCTCATTCGTGAAGTCGCGGCTGGGCCTGACGCAGGCCGAGTTTCAGGACCACAAGGCTCAATTCACCGCCGCCAACGGCCCGGTGGACTGCACCACGGCGCCCGACGGCACGACTTGTTTCGACTGGACCTATCCCGACGGCACCCATGTCGTCGGCATCTGCACCAACAACAGCTGCAAGACCTATTCTACGCCCTGAGCGGACTGAAACCGGAGACGCCGCATGACAAACGAAACTGTGGTCACCTGGGCCGGAATCATCGCCGGGTCCGTCTGTTTTGTCCTCTATGTCGTTCAATCCATAATCGTGATTCGGGCCAAGCCCGCTCAGACCGCGAGAGGCATCGTGGGCGCAAAGGTATCGCTGCTCGCGGCGGACCCGGCGGGGGTCTCGGTCGACGAACTGACGAAACTTCTCCAGGCCGCGGCAAGTCTGACCGACAGTCTTTCAAAGGCTGGACCCGCGCTGACCTCGCTCATCGGCGCCATCCTGTTTTTCGCCGTCGCGGCCATTGGCAGCGGCGCGCTGCATGGCGCGCCGCCCGACAAGGGGGCCGGCGGCCAGTCTTCCCAGCCCGCAGCCGCGAGCGCGGCGCCGCACGCTCCGTAGACCGCTGCAAAGCCCTCGATTGGCCGCCGGGAGCTGACCGGCTAGATAAGTTGCATTGAAGCCCCGCTCAAAGGCCGATGGCGACTCTGGATATGAACCGCCCGCTTCCCGCTCTCACCGCCGCGGGCGCGATCGCCGCCATCCTGGCCACCCTGGCCGCGACCACCTTGAGCGTGATCGCGCCGCTGGCGGTCTATTCGCTGACGCTGGCGGCCTTCGGGCTGCCGCACGTGCTCAGCGAGCTGCGCTATGTCGATCGCCGTTTCGGTCGCACGCTGGGGCTGAAGACCGTCATCGCCATGGCCGCGCTGCTGGCCGCGATCGTGGCGGCGCGCGCGGCGGGCCTTTTTCACCTGCTGCGCCCGGAAACCGAGGCGCCGCTGGAGCTCGGCCTGGTCGCCTGTCTGGCCCTGACAGCCGCGCGCGGCGGCCTCGCCGCCAAGGCCGTGGCGATCTGCGTCGGACTGGCGATCGGCCTGCTGGCCATGGTCGATCCGTTCGAGACCACGATCGGCTTCGCCATCCTGCACAATCTGACGCCGCTGGGCTTCCTCTGGCAGCTCGCGCCAAGGCGTCACCGCGCCGTGGTGATGGGCTGGGCCAGCGCGGCCTTCATCGGCCTGCCGCTGCTGGTCGCCAGCGGCGCGCCAAGGCGCTTGCTGGCCGCGGCTGGCGTCGGCGGCTCGCCGCTCGATCCACTGGCCGCCGGGCCGGTCGCCTGGCACCTGCCGGTCTATGTGCCCTACCACCTGCTCTCCAGCGCCAACGCGATCGACCTCTTCACCGGCTCCGTGGTCGCCCAGCAGGCGCACTATGCGGCGGTCATCGTCGTCCTGCCGCTGCTGCTCAGCCGCTGGAGCCCGGGCGCCAGGGGGCTGGTCGCCTGGCCGCGCGGCCTGGTCTTCTACGGGCTGGCGGCGCTCGCGGCGGCCGCCGCCTTCAGCGGCTTCGCCGTCAGTTTCGTCGGCGCCCGGGCGCTTTACAGCCTGCTGGCCGCCATCCACGCCTGGATCGAGATCCCCATACTGATCGTCGCCCTGACCGCGCCTCAGCCCGTCAACAAAAGTCCGGCGGCGAACGAGGCGCTGTTGGCGACCAGCGAGAGCAGCATGGCGTGACGCATCCCGAGGCCCGCCATCCAGGCGATGAGCAGGCCCTCCACGACGATCACCACGACCTCGCCGGCGAGACACACTGGCAGCCAGCCGAACCTTGGCGTCAGCCAGATCACGGCCGCCCAGAGCTGCGGATGGGTGACGGCGGTCGCCACGCCCGCGGCCATCGCCGCATGCAGCGGCCCGCGCGAGGGCCAGCGCGTCAGCCGCACCACCAGCCAGGCGATCGGCGCCTCGATCGCCACCGAGAGCAATAGGGCTTGGAATTCGCTCAAGCTTGCGCCTTCATGGTTCAAACCGCGTTGAAAAGGCTCTCATCGATGGTCGCCATTCTCCGCCGCCTCGCCGTCGCGGGCCTGATCTTGTCCTTCTTTTCGGGCGTCGTCGCGCGCGCCGACGTCCTGCCGGAGCCGACCTATGTGGCCGGCCTCTGGTTCTACGCGCACAGCCACTTCAACCCGATGACCCGCACCGTCATGGCAAGTCCGGTCATGCTGATGAGCTGCCAGCCGGGTCACCCCAACTGCAAGGCGGCCAACGCCGCGCAGGTGGTGGGCGCCGACGTGGTCAGCGTCGACGGCAAGGCCGGCGCCGATCCGCGCGACGTCTTCGCCCAGGCGCATCCGCCAGCCCGGATCCTCGTGGTCTTCAGGCGCAGCCTGGACGGCGGCAAGACGGCGCTCGCGACCGTGACCTTCGCGTCGAAATAGGCCCGCGGTTGGCGCGCCCTGCTGGATTCGAACCAGCAACCGCTCGCTTAGAAGGCGAGTGCTCTATCCGGTTGAGCTAAGGGCGCCGCGCGCGGGGCAGGCTCGCGGACCCTAATGGGTCCACGGCTCCTTGCGGGTGAAGGCGAAATTGTCGGCATAGGCCTTGATCACGCGTCTGATCGGCTTGGGCTCCATCACCTGGAAGGCGATGGCGTGGCTCTGCGCGTAGGCGATGGCCTCTTCGCGGGTGTCGAAGCTCAGCCGCACCTGGCCGTTCATGTCCTTCGACTGCGCCCAGCCCATCAGCGGATCGGGCAGGTGCGCCGAGGCGGGCTCGAACTCGAGCACCCATTCGAGCGTCTTGGCCTTGCCCGACTGCATGGCCGTCTTGGCCGGACGATAGATGCGCGCGAGCATGCGAAGGCTCTCTCCGATCGACATCCGAAGGTGGTCGGGGCGAGAGGATTCGAACCTCCGACCCTCTGGTCCCAAACCAGATGCGCTACCAGGCTGCGCCACGCCCCGGGACCTTCGGAAAACGCTGCTGTCTTGCCACGTCGGCCGCTGCGTCGCAACGCGGGTGCTTCAGGGCCGCGCCACCAGGCGGATCTGGAAGAGTTTCGGCCAGTCCTTGCCGGTGACGAACAGGCGGTCGCCCTTGGCGTCGTAGGCGATGCCGTTTAGCACGGCGTCACGGTCGCCGGTGATCTCCGAAGGTTTCAGAAGGCCGGTCAGGTCGATCCAGCCGATCACCTTGCCACTGGCCGGATCGATGCGGGCGATGGTGTTGGTCATCCAGATATTGGCCAGGATTTCGCCCTTGACCCATTCCACCTCGTTCAGCGACTGCACCGGCGTCCCGTCGGCGGTGACGGTGATGCGGCGCACCTCCTTCAGCGTCACAGGATCGAGGAAGCGGATCTGCGGCGTGCCGTCGCTCATGATCAGCTGGCGGCCGTCCTGGGTCAGGGCCCAGCCCTCGCCGGGATAGGCGAACTGGCCGAGCGGGCGGAACGAGGCCAGGTCATAGATGAAGCCGATCTGGTTTCGCCAGGTGAGCTGGATCAGGCGCCCATGCCAGTTGACGATGCCTTCGCCGAAATATTGCGGCGCCAGCTCGCGGATCAGCACCACCTTGCCGGTGGCCAGGCTCTCCTTGCGGATCGCCGAATGGTGCTCAAGGCCGGTGCTCTCATAGAGAAAGCCGTCCAGATAGAAGAGGCCCTCGGTGAAGGCGCCTCGGTCGTGCGGATAGACGTGCACGACCTGATAGCCATAGGTCGGGATGGCGGCCCGGGCCGGCGCGGCCAACAGCAGGTGCGCCAGAGCCGCGGCCAGGCGCCAGGGTCGCAGAATCATCGAGGACGGGCCTTCTCAAGGAGAACAGGGCCAAGCCATAGCATCGGCTTTACGGGCGCGTGCCGCGAATCTTGAAGCTGTTGTCCTCGGGCGTCGCCGGCCGGTCGGAGTCCGCCGCGGTCATCTTCACGTCGGTGAAGCCGGCCCGTCCGAACAGCGCCAGCGCCTGGTCCTGGCTGTACCAGCGCACGCACGGACAGCGGCTGTGGAACTCGGCCTCGATCACCTCGCCGTCGCGCACCACCTCGTAGCGGTTCTCCTCGTGCTGCAGCTGCTGGTCGTGGTCGTACCGGTCGCGGATGTAGCGGCGAATGATGTCGCCGCCCTCGCGCTCCTTCTCGGCGAGCTTGAACCAGGGCGACCATTGCATCTGCGGCGGCTGGGGCCGGTTCTCCCAGAACCTGGACTTGAACGACAGGACCAGCACGCCGCCCGGCGCCATGTGATCGTGGAACCGGGTCATCGTCGCCGCCGCGGCGGCCAGATCGAGCACCAGCTGGAAGGACAGGGAGGGCACGAAGATGGTGGCGTACCTTCGCGCCAGGTCGAGTTGGTCCATCTCCTGGTGGAACAGCCGACCCTCGACCTCGATGCCAAGGGCCGCCGCCTTGGATCGGCAGAGCGCCAGCATTTCCGGCGAATTGTCGATGCCGTCGATGTCGAGTCCGGCGGCCAGATAGTCGAGCATCAGCCGTCCGGTGCCGCAGCCGACGTCGAGCGCCAACCCGCCCTGCCGTTCGATGATCGCGCGATAGTAGCGGCGATCCGGCCAGGTCGAAGTGTCGCCGCGCAACAGGTCCCAGGCCTTGGCGATCAGGCCGCGATATTCGTAGTCTTCGGTCACGGTGGGCAGCTTGCGGCTATTCGCCGGAGATCTCGGCCACCACCAGGCCCTTGGGCCCCTCGGCGAAACGGACCATGACGTCCTCGCCCGGCTGCAGGTCTTCCAGTCCGCTGCGACGCAGGGTTTCGATGTGCACGAAGATGTCGCCGGGTTCGCCGTCGCGGACCACGAAACCATAGCCCTTGGTGCGGTTGAACCACTTGACCTTGGCGCGCTCGAGCGGACCGGCCGGCGAGGCCGGCCGCCGGGGCGCACGGTCGCGATAGCCGCCGCTGCCGCCACTGCGCTGGCTGTCGAAACTGTCGCGGTCGCGGCGGAAGCCGCCGTCACGATCGGAGGGCCGGTGCGGACGTTCGGCCGGCGCCGCGGTGGTCTCGTCCAGCTCGACGATCTCGGAAACCTGCCAGCCCTTCGGCCGCTTGACGACGTCGCAGGTAATGCAGGAGCCCTCCGGCGCACTCTCGTGGCCGGACTGGCGCAGGCTGGTCACATGCAGCAGGACGTCCTTAAGGCCCGTCTGGCTTGGATCGTCAGGAACGATGAAGCCATAACCCTTGCCCGCGTCAAACCACTTCACATGGCCGCTGATACGAACCGATTCCTCGTGGGATTCGGCCTCCTCAACTTCGTAACTAGACATGCCCGCCCTCTTGCCCGCCCCAATTCCTCCCTGGACGAACACACGAGAATAACACTGTTCTCGCTATGTCCGAGCGTCAATGATTGTTTCGCGCATGACGCGATAAGCGTTGCGATATTCCGCCGCACCACGGGGGTTTCGGCCTGAGTCGGAAGGCCATGTGTCAAGCCTGAAAGACATCGAATTTCTCCGTTTGGCGCGGCGTCTTGGGTCGTATTCCCACTACTACAAACCGAAGCCGGGCCTCGATTCTGGCGGTGGCGGCGGGTTGTCGGCGGCCTTCTCGCGCCCGCCGCCACCGCATCAGAAGACCCACCTGAATCCGGCCTCGACTGACTGGTTGGTCCAGTTGCTGGAAAGGGTGGCCCGATACCTGACAAAACCGCTCCAGGCGCCGTTGTGGGCGGTGAGGCTGGCGCCCACCAGGGCGCTGTTCGGGTTCAGCCCCCGCCCGACGCCCCGG
>CALAEG010000429.1 GCA_937890965.1 uncultured Caulobacteraceae bacterium
CCACCGAGATCTACACTCTTTCCCTACACGACGCTCTTCCGATCTATGGCGAAGATCACATAGAGGGTCTGGAAGAAGGCGCCGAACAAGGCCTGGACCAGGCTGGTGATGAACAGCGGTCGCACCAGCGGCTCGTTCATCACCGCGGCGAATCCGACGGCGAGATCGGCGGCCAGGGACGAGCGGGTTTCCGGCGCCGGCAGCCTGGGCTCCGGCGTGCGGATGCCGGCGAGGAAAAGCGCCGAGACCAGATAGGTCACCGCGTTCACCGCAATGGCCACCGGCGCGGTCAGGGCTTGGACCAGGATGCCGGCCAGCGCCGGGCCGCCCATCTCGGCCACCGATTCAGTGACGCCGAGCTTGGCGTTGGCCTCGACCAGCAGGCTGCGTTCGATCAGGCCGGGCAGATAGGCGTGGTCGGCGATGTCGAACAGCACGCTGGCCGCGCCGACCACGAAGGCCGCGACATAGAGCTGTCCCATCGAGAGCCAGTGCAGAAAGGCCGCCAGCGGCACGCTGGCCAGCACCAGAGCCCGCACCAGGTCGGTGGCGATCAGGATGATGCGCCGCCGCGAACGGTCGACCAGGCCGCCGGCGGTCAGTCCGACAACCAGGCTCGGCCCGAGCGTCAGCGCCGCCAGCAGGCCAAGCTGGGCCGGCGTGGCGCGGATGGTCAGCACCGCGGCCAGCGGCAGGCCCTCACGCGTGATGCGCGCGCCGAAGTCCGAGACGCTCTGGGCGGCCCAGAGTTTGAGAAAATCACCGTGGCCCCACAGCGGGCCGCTCGGCCAGAGCTTGAACTGCACGGTCATTCCCCCTGGCCGAGGTTGTTTCGCCTTCCAAGCTCAGACGCAAGGACGGCGGGCTTGACGAACCCATAAGCACGTACTTATGTATCGCCCATGACCGCCGAAGCCGACCTCTTTCGCACCCTGGCCGACCCGACCCGGCGGGCGGTGTTCGAGCGCCTTGGCGAGGGGGAGATGAGCGTTTCGGATCTGCACAGCGGCTTTTCCGTCTCGCAGCCGGCGATCTCCCAGCACCTGGCGGCGTTGAAGGCCGCCGGCCTGGTCAGCGAGCGCCGCGCCGGCCGCAACGCCTATTATCGTCTGCGGCCAGAGGGCCTGGCGCCCCTGGCTGGCTGGGTCGATCGCTATCGCACCTTCTGGCCGGAGCGGATCGGCAAACTGAAAGAGCTTTTGAAGGACATGGACCAATGAGCCCGGACGATCTGGTCGATAGCGAAACCGTCATCGTCGATTGCGACCTGGACGAGCCGCCTGAAAAGGTCTGGCGCGCGCTCACCGTGCCCGAACTGATGGCCGCCTGGCTGGCCGAGGGCGATATCAAGGCCGAGGTCGGCCACCGGTTCGAACTGAAACCGGAGACCGGGCCGGTCGAGTGCGAGGTGCTTGAAGCCGATCCGCGGCGCCAGTTGCGCCTGAGATGGCGCGAACGCGACGAGGCCGGCGATCTGATCGACAGCGAGGTCAGCTTCGTGCTGACCCCCACTATCACTGGCGGCACGCGGCTGCGGCTCGTCCACGACAGCTTTGTCCAGGGCGGGTTCCTGGTCATGGCGATCGGCCGGATCGCCGCCCGCAAGCCGCGCCGCCAGGCCCAATGGGTGTACGCATGGGCGGCCTGAGCATGAACCTCGTGCCCATGGTGGTGGAGCAGTCGTCGCGGGGCGAGCGCGCCTTCGACATCTATTCGCGGCTGTTGCGCGAGCGGGTGATCTTCCTGAACGGACCGGTCGAGGACGGCATGTCGGCGCTGATCTGCGCCCAACTGCTCTATCTGGAGGCCGATCACCCCAAGAAGGCGATTTACCTCTACATCAATTCGCCCGGCGGCTCGGTGACGGCCGGTTTCGCCATCTACGACACCATGCGCTACATCAAGAGCCCGGTCTCGACCTTCGCCATGGGGTTCGCGGCCTCCATGGGCTCGTTTTTGCTGATGGCCGGCGAGCCGGGCCAGCGGGTCTGCCTGCCCAATACCCGCATCGTCCTGCATCAGCCGTCTGGCGGCTTCCAGGGCCAGGTCTCCGACATCCAACGCCATGCCGCCGACGCCTTGGAGACCAAGCAGCGCATGACCCGTCTCTACGCCGAACACTGCGGCCGCACCTATGAGGAGGTCGAGCGCGCGCTGGACCGCGACAACTTCCTCAGCGCCGAACAGGCCCTGGAGTTCGGCCTGGTCGACCGCATCGAAACCACCCGCGCCGAGCCGGCAGCGGCCTGACACCTAGATCCTCCCCCTCGGAGGAGTAGGATCTACGTCAGATCGATCAGCGCGATGCCCAGTCCGGGTTGCTTTCGGCGGTGCAAGTGCGACGGCGTTTCCACGACGGTGACCTCGAGCGTTGGGTGGACCCTGCCTTTAAGCAGGTGGCCGCCGCGGGTCGAGCCGTCGCTGAGGCCCAGAACCGTGTGGATATGCACGCTGGGCTTACCGTCGTCGCCGGTCGCCACATCGCCGATGGCGCTCAGCACCTCGCACTGTTCGGCGACCTCGATCGGCTTGTAGGCCTTCTTGTCGAAGTCGAACCAGCCGACGGTCGCCGTCTCGAAGGCGCCGATGGCGGTCAGCGACGCCGCCTTCAGGCCAGCCTCGGCGGCGAACGCGGTGATCGCCGCAAACGCCTCTTCACCGGAGTCCAGCACGACGACGAAGGTGCGTTCGCCGACATTCTCCCAGACCAGCTTCGATTTCATGGCGGGGTCCTTTGCTTAAGACCCCATCGTAATCGAAGCCGGCGACATCCGGTTGCAGCTCAGGCCGCCGCCAGGGGCTTGGGGCCGATATAGATCGACTGGGGCCGGATCAGGCGGCCGCCTTCGACCTGTTCGCGGGCATGGGCGACCCAGCCGGCGACGCGGCCGATGGCGAAGACGCAGGTGAAGGCGTCGGGCGGAAAGGCCAGCGCCTCGAGCATCAGGGCCGTATAGAGTTCGACATTGGTCTGCAGCGAGCGGTTGGGCTTGCGTTCCTTGAGCACGGCCAGGGCCGCCGTCTCCACCGCTTCGGCGAAGGCCAGTCGGCCGGGCAGCGAATTGGAGCCTTCGCCGAGGGTCCTCACCGCGCGTTTCAGCGCATCGGCGCGCGGGTCACGGACGCGATAGACCCGGTGGCCGAAGCCCATCAGCCGGTCGCCGCGATCCAGCGCCGCCTCCAGCCAGGCCTTGGCGTTTTCCGGCGTGCCGATGGAGTCCAGCATCTCGATCACCGGGCCCGGCGCGCCGCCGTGAAGTGGGCCTTTCAGGGCGCTGATCCCGGCCACCGCCGCCGAGGTCAGGCCGGCCAGGGTCGAGGCGACCACGCGGGCGGCGAAGGTCGAGGCGTTCAGCCCGTGGTCGCAGACCGTGACCAGATAGGCGTTAAGGGCGGCGACCTCGGCCGGCGTCGCGGCGTGGCCCTTGATCATGCGCAGGACGTCGGCGGCATGGCCGAGCTTCGGATCGGGGGCGATGGCGTCCAGCCCTTGCTTGCGGCGCGAGACCGCCGGGGTGAAGACCGCCGGCGCGGCGATCAGGCGAAGCGCGATGGCGAGATCGTCGCCATCCGCCAGGCGCGCCATCAGAGCGCGCACGCCCTCGATCGTACCGTGGGCCAGCAACCGGTCGTCAAGCGCCGCGACCTCGGCGAACACCTCGACCCGGGCGCGGCCCAGCGCGGTGGCCAGCGCCTTCGCATCGGGCAGATCGGGGAAGAAGCCGTCCAGCAGCAGGTGGGTGGCCTCTTCGGACGTTATGTGACCGGACAGGGCGCCGATCGGGTAGCCGCGAACGACCAGGCGACCGGCCTCGCCATCGACTTCGGAGAGCACGGTTTCGGCGGCGACAACGCCTTCAAGACCATCCGACATGGCATCACTCCTTCTCGCTTTTTCTGCTTTGCCATTTTAGCTCTGCGACGGTATCGTCAATCTTGATCAATTGAATCAATGTCACCATGCCCGACTGGTTGACCGCCGCCGAAGTTCAGACCCGGCTCAGGATCCGGCCTCAGACCCTCTATGCCTATGCCAGTCGCGGCCGCCTGGAGGCCAAGCCCGACGCCGACGATCCGCGCCGCAGCCTCTATCGCGCCGCCGATGTCGCCCGGCTGGAGGGGCGCAAGGCGCGTGGTCGCAAGGCGGCGGCCGTGGCCGAGGACGCCATCGCCTGGGGAGAGCCGGTGCTGGCCTCGACCATCACCACCGTCTTCGAGGGCCGGCTCTATTATCGCGGCCGCGACGCGGTGCTGCTGGCTGAAACCGAGAGCCTGGAGCGGGTGGCGCGGCTGCTGCGCGGCGGCGACGGCGTGCGGATGAAGGAGCGGCCGACCGAACCGTCGGTGACCTTCGGCGATGCGCGGGCCAGGCTGTTCGCCGTACTGGCCGCCCACGCCGCCGCCGACCCGCCGGCGCGGGGCCGCGCGCCGCTGGCCCTGGCGGCGGAAGCCGCGGCCCTGCTTGACGCCGCCGCCGACGCCGTGGCCGGACGAATCGTCGAGGGGCCGATCCATGTCCGCCTGGCCGAGGCCTGGAACGCCGGACCGCAAGGGGCTGAGCTGATCCGCCGCGCGCTCGTCTTGCTGGCCGACCACGAGCTCAACGCCTCGACCTTCGCCGCCCGGGTGGCGGCCTCGACCGGCGCCGCGCTGGCGGCCGCCGCCCTGGCCGGCCTCTCGGCCCTGTCAGGGCCCCTGCACGGCGGCATGACGGCGCGGGTGGAGGCCTTCATCGGCGAGGCCGGTCGCGTCGGGCCCGAGGCCGCCGTGCGCGCCCGCCTAGCCCAGGGCCTGCCCATCCCCGGCTTCGGCCATCAGCTCTATCCGGCCGGCGACCCGCGCGCCGAGGCCCTGCTGGCGGCCTTTATCCTGCCGCCGGGCTTCGAAGCGGTGCTGGCCGCCGCCGAGACCCTCACCGGCGAGCGGGCCAATGTGGACTTCCCGCTGACCGCCCTGTCCGCCTCGCTCAGCCTGCCGAGGGGCGCGGCCTTCCTGCTCTTCGCCATCGCCCGGTTGGCCGGATGGCAGGCCCATGCGCTTGAGCAGCTGGCGGGCGGCCGGCTGATCCGCCCCCGGGCGCGCTATGTCGGCCCGCAGCCGGCGCGTTAGACGCTGACGCGCCGCGCGAATTGGTCCAATTACGGCCTGTAGCTTAGGGAGCGGCGCGCATATGACCGTCATTCAGGCGATCGTCCTGGCCATCGTGCAGGGCGTCACCGAGCTTTTTCCCATATCTAGTCTCGGCCACGCGGTGCTCATTCCGGCGATTCTGCACTGGAATGTCGACGAGAACGCCCAGGGCTTCCTGCCCTTTCTTGTGGTCATGCACCTAGGCACCGCGCTGGCTCTGCTCGCCTATTTCTGGCGCGACTGGTGGGATTTCGCCCTGGCCATACTGGTGCGGCGCGGGCCGAAGGCGGTGGCCGAGCGCCGGATATTCCTGCAGGTGGTCGTCGCCACCATACCGGCAGTGGTCATCGGTTTCGTCTTCGAACACATGCTGCGCCGGGGGTTCGGCGCGCCGAAGATCGCCGCGGCCTTCCTGATCGTCAACGGGATCATGCTGTTCGCCGCCGAGCGGCTGAAGGGCCAGGGCGAGCACCGCAGCCTCGACCGGCTGGGCTGGCTGAACGCCTTGATCATCGGGTTCTGCCAATGCCTGGCGCTGATCCCCGGCCTGTCGCGCTCGGGCGCCACCATGGCCGGGGGCTATCTGGTCGGGCTGGACCATGAGGACGCGGCGCGGTTTTCGTTCTGGACCGCGACCCCGGTCATTCTCGGCGCCGGCGTGCTCGAGGCGCCCAAGTTGCTGCACCACGGCGGCGGCGGCTTCTCCGGCGTGGCCATACTGGCTGGCGTAGTCGCCGGCGTGGTCGCCTTCATCTCCACCGCCCTGATCATGCGCTGGTTCCGGGTCCGCGAGGCCGGAGCCTTCGATCCCTTCGCCATTTATTGCGCGGTCGCCGGCGCGGGCGCCTTGGCGTGGCTGATGCTGGGCCACTAGTGTGGCGATTCACAAATTCGCCAGCGTTTTGTGGCAGGCTCGGAGCGAATTTCTGAATCTCTAGCCACACTAGAAACGTTTGATTTCTAGTGTGCTTCTTGGATTTGAAGTTCGCACTGAGATCGACCCAAAAGCGGGCGAACTTCAAATCCAGCACACTAGCCCTTTAGGCGCCCTCGCCGGTCGCAAGCCAGCGGGCGCAGTCAGGCCCGAGCTTCTCCAGCGCCATCCGCTCATAGGCGGCGCTTTCCTCGACCGACAGCACGTCGCGCCAGCGGCCGTTGACGCCCTTGTTGATGAAGCTTTCTCCGCCGCCCTCGAAGATCTGCCCGCCCAGCGGCGCCACCATATCCGCGTGCGCCTTCATGTAGGCGAAGCTGCAGTGGTCGAGGATCTCCGGCCATTTCGCGATCGGCACATCGATCTCAAGAAAGTCGGCGATACGCCGCATCTCGCCCGGCAGGTCTGCCTTCAGGGCGTTGAAGTGGACCAGCCTGACATTGGGCAGATGGCGCGCCGCCCACCAGCTGGCCACGTTCTCCCATGGTGACCAGAAGGGAAAACCGTCGCGCTCAAGCCAGGTCCGGAAATAGCGGCGGATGTCGGGGTCGGGTCGGTCGATCGGCGGACCGACCAGGCCCGGCGTGTCGTTCATCGCCGCATACCAGAGGTCGTTGGCGGTGGCATGGTGGTGATAGAGGCTGAACAGCACGTCGCGGCCGTCGCGGCCGATATAGAGATATTTGGCGCGAGGCGAGAAGACCAGCGCCTCCAGCGGCAGGTGGGTCTTCATGATCCGGCGGTTGGTCTGGGCCGCCAGCAGAGCCAGCTTCACGTCCTTGGGCGGGACGCGCAGATCGACCCAGGGCGAAATCTCGGCGATCTCGACGTTCGGGTCGCCGCCGAAGACCATCTGGCCGACGATCTGCTGGGTCCAGGTGGTGCCTGACTTGGCGTAGGTGGCCACGACGATGTCGTCGTCGCGGAATTCGAGATCGTTCCAGACCGTCGAATCCATGTGATGGTTGTGCATCTCGCACGTCTTGCGTGGCCAGGCGATCTCGGCATCCGGCACGGCTTCCCCCTGGTTGCGGCTTTCCCGGTCGATAGATGACCGTCGCCGCCCTGGACCGGTCAAGCGCCGATTGGAAGCGACTCGACCAGGTCGGCGTATTGGCCGCCCTTGCGGTAGCGGCCGAGATAGGTGGGCAGGATGGCCTCCAGCGTCGTCGGCGTGACGCCGAGCGCCTTCAGCCCCGCGGCGCCCGGGCTGACCACATTGTCCGAGCGCAGGGCGGCGACCTGGTCGGTGGTCAGGATCGGCGCCATCAGCATCGCCTGCAGGTCGCCCGCCATGCCGATCAGGTTGGCCATGGCAAACGGGATCGGGAGCAGCAGCGGGCGCCGCTCGATCACGTCAAGCATCAGCCTCATCAGTGCTTCGAAACTGTAGACGCCGGGCCCGCCGAGCTCGAAGGTCTGGCCGTCGGTGGCGGGATCGGCCACGCACTGGGCGATGGCCGCCGCCACGTCGCCGACGAACACCGGCTGGAACAGCGTATGCCCGCCGCCGATCAGCGGCAGCACCGGCGAGACGGCGGCCATGCGGGCGAACCGGTTGAAGAAGTCGTCCTCCGGCCCGAACACGATGGAAGGGCGCAGGATCACGGCCCGCGGCAGGGATTCGCGCACGGCCGCCTCGCCCTCGGCCTTGCTGCGGGCGTATTTCGACAGCGCATCCGGCGCGGCGCCAAGGGCCGAGACCTGCACGAACCGCGTCACGCCGGCCTTGGCCGCGGCCTCGGCGATGTTCCGTGCGCCCATGCCGTGCACGCTTTGAAACCGCTGCCGGCCCTGTTCGCTCAGCACCCCGACCAGGTTGACGCAGGCCTGGGCCCCATCCAGCGCACGCTGCACCGAGGCGGGGTTGCGCGCATTGGCCTGCACCACCTCGATCTGGCCGACATCGCCCAGCATGCGCAGGCGGTAGCCGCGCCCTGGTCGACGCATGGCGGCGCGCACCCGAAAGCCCCGCTTGGCCAGCGCGCGCACAGCTTGCGCGCCGATGAAGCCCGAGCCTCCGAAGACCGTCACCAGTCCTTGCATATTGATCGAGACTCCGCAGTCGTCTTCACGTCGTTGCGGGATAGCGGAGGCCGCCCGCAGGCGCAATGCGGAGGGTCCTCTCGCGACGCCAGGGCCCGACGTGATGACAGCGCCGTCAAATTGGACGAGGCTGCGATCACGAGCAGAAACCGAGGGTGGATATCATGGCGGTCAGGATAGGCGTTGCAGCGGCTCTCGGTCTTCTGGTCTTGGCCGGGTGCTCGCCGCATCCCTCGTCGCAGAGCAGCACGGCGGCATCGGCTCAGCCGGCTGCGGCGGCGACCTCCACCACCATACCGATTCCCGCCAACCAGGACGTCGCGACCAGCGTCGCCTTGCCGGGCGGCACGCATAGCGTTGCGTTCAAAGACGGCGCCGGCGCCTTTGCCTGCGCGTCGGTCGCAATCACGCAGACAGACGGCTCGGCCTCGAACGTCTTCACCCACAGCGACATGCCCGCCGGCTTTGGCATGACCCAGAGCGCCGCACCGGGTGCGGCCTATGTGAAGGTGAACGTCCATTGCCACGGCGGCGCCGGGGATTCGCAATTGGTCGTCACGCCCGCGCCCTAGGCCGCCATACCCGCGGTCTGCATCAAGGCCCGCACCCGATCGACGGCGTCGGGCGTCTTGGCGATCTCCGCGCGGATTTCCGGCGCGCGCATCAGGCGAATGGCCTCGGTCTTGGCGCGGTCGGCGGCGGGGCCGCGCGGCGCGGTCTCGCCGGCGGCGAGACGCAGCAAAAGGGTCAGCCGGTTCACCACCGGGGCCGCGGCCCGCGCCAGCGCCTGGGCCAGCCGGGCGTCAGCCTCGATCTGACCGCCGACCTCGCCGATCTTGACCGCGATCGGGTTGGCCTCCTCGACGACAAAGCCGCAGCGGAAGACCGAGCGTTGCAGCTCGGCAAGGGCCGCCAGCTTGGTCGCCGCCGAATCCGGTCCGGCGCGTAAGTCCGTCTCGAAGCGCAGCGCGCTGACATTGGCCTGCACCCAGCGGCTGGCCTGGCGTTTGTTGGCCCCGCCGGTGACGTTTTCCGACAGCCAGAGCAGCGCCTCGACCTCGCCAAGCGGGCTGCGGTCGTGGCCGAGGAAGGCCTCGACGAAATCGGCGCGAACCAATGTGCGGGAGCGGTTGATAAAGGCCTCCTGGACCTCCTCGTAGGTCAGGATGCGCCCCACCGCGGTGGTCAGCGCCATGGCCAGCGCGCGCAGCATGACGATCTCGCCCTCGGCGTCGTTGGGCCTGAGGCGCTTGGGGCCGGTCAGTTCCTTGAGCACCCGGTGGGCGATGGCCGTGCGCACATTCTCGAAATAGGGCCCGTCCAGCCAGTTGGCCAGGCGCGCGGCCGGCCCTTGCAGCTGTGGCATGACCTTGGCGACGGCGGGCTCGATAGAGATCAGGGCGTCGACCGCATCGGCCGCCGCCAGCCGCGTCATCGCAGCCAGCGCGCCGCCCAGGTCGAGATGGACGCCGAGCAGCTCCATGATCCCGGCCCGGGCGCCGAGGATCTCGGTCAGCGGCGTCTCGAGCATGTGGAAGGCGAGCGCGCGGGCGGCGGGCTCGCGCGGCGCCTGGTCGGCCAGATCGAGCAGCCGGTTGACCTTGCCGCTCCAGCTGGCGCCGGTGCTCATCGCCCGGGCGATGCCGCCGCCCAGCAGATATTGCTGATTGGGATGGCCGACCAGCCGCTCGGTCGCGGCGGCGAAGCTCTCAGTCTCGAAGTCCGGAAAGCGGCCCTTGCGCTCGTCGCGCATCACCCGGTCGATGGTGGCCTGCACCAGCTTCTGGAAGTCGCGGATGACGTGGTGCACGGTCTTGCCGCGCGCCTGCGCCTCCGGGATGGCGACCTTCTGGATGGCGTGCTGCAGCTCCAGCCCGGTCGCCTCCAGCTTTTCGATCAGGTCGGGCCGATGCAGGAGCTCGAACGGCGTCGCGCGGTTGCGCGCCAGCCAGCCTTCCAGGAGCCGCCCGATCCGATCGCGGGCATGCAGGGTGTAGAGATCGTGCGGGCTGACGCAGAGCGGCTCCAGGCCCTCACGCGGCTTCTTCACCTTGCCCCGGTCGGGCTCGCCCTTGGTCAGGATGGTGACGGTCTTGAACTCGCGGGTCTCTTCGTCGAGCGTCTCCTTGGTCACCCTGACCGAGATGGCGCGCTGTTCGGCCAGCAGCTCCTCGGCGGACTCGATCGCGCGCGTGCGGTCCTCGGTGGCCAGTTGCAGTGACCACGAAGAGCCGTGCTGTCGGCGCGCAAAGACTTCAAAGTGAACCTGGGCGCGATCCATCGCGTTACCGAACTCCTAAGTCCGGACACCATTGACCATGAGGACTTAAGACGCGGTTGAGACGAATAAGCGCCACAGTTTGGCCAGCCGTCATTGCTCCTATTGGTCGCAACCCCTAGTTTCCGGCCGAAAATCCGGCTCAGGACACATCGATGGCGAAGATCACCCTGGTGGACGACGACGAGAACATCGTCACGTCCGTCTCCCTGGCCCTCGAAAGCCTCGGCCATAAGGTTAAGGGCTATTATGACGGCGCCACCGGCCTGGCGGCGCTGGAGAGCGATCCGCCGGACCTCGCCATCCTCGACGTGAAGATGCCGCGCATGGACGGCATGGAGGTCTTACGGCGGTTGCGGCAGACCTCGGAGCTGCCGGTGATCATCCTCACCTCGAAGGACGAGGAGATCGACGAGATCCTCGGCTTCAACCTCGGCGCCGACGACTACATCCACAAACCCTTCAGCCAACGGCTGCTGATCGAGCGGGTCAAGGCGGTGCTGCGCCGCGCCGATGGCCCCGATGGCGAGCCGGGAACCGCGGCGGCCGGCGGCAAGTCGATCAAGCGCGGACGGCTGACCCTGGACTCCGCCCGCCACGACTGCCTCTGGGACGAAAAGGCCGTAAAGCTGACCGTGACCGAGTTCCTGCTGCTGCAATCGCTGGCCCAGCGCCCCGGCTTCGTCAAAAGCCGCGATAACCTGATGGACGCGGCCTACGACGATCAGGTCTATGTCGACGACCGCACCATCGACAGCCACATCAAACGGATGCGGCGCAAGTTCCGCCAGGTGGACCCGGAGTTCGACGCGATCGAAACCCTCTATGGCGTCGGCTACCGCTATCGCGAAACCTGAGCCGGCGGGCGAGAAGCCCGAGCGACGCTGGCGGCTGCCGGGATCGCGGCTGGGCCGGCTGATCATCGCGCTGAACCTGCTTGGCCTGGCCATACTGATCGGCGGCGCCCTGGTGCTGAACGAGCTGCGCCGCGGCCTGATCACCGCCGAGATCGACAGCCTGACCCGCGAGGGCCGCTTCATCGCCAATATCATCGTGCAGGCGGCCGCCTCGGGCGACCCCGAACCGGCGCTCGATGCCGAGCGTGCGAGGGAGACCCTGCAACTGTTGTTCTTCCAGGGCTCGCAGCGGGAGCGGGCCAGGGTGTTCGACGACCAGGGCGCGCTGATCGCCGACTCCTATGTGCTGAATGACCGGATCGAACAACGGCCTCTGCCGCCGATCGCCAAGCCGGGCCAGTTCAGCCTGCACTGGAACCCGTTCAATTCCGGCGGCCAGCAGAAGACAGCCGAGGACGCGCGCGCGGCCCTCGACGCCGAGATTCAGGATGCGATGAAGGGCCAGACCGTGGCGCGCCTGCGGCCGGTCGAGAACGGCGGCCGGGTGGTCTCCGTCTCCATCCCGATCCAGAACGTGCAGGCGGTGCTTGGCGTGCTGACGCTGGAGTCCGGCGACGTCGACCAGATCGTCGCCAACCAGCGGCGCGCGCTGCTGCCCTTCATCCTGATCGCCATCCTGGTCTCGCTGCTGTCGTCCTACCTGCTCAGCCGGCTGGTCGCCCAGCCAGTCCTGCGGCTGGCCCGCGCCGCCGACCGGGTGACCGCTCAACGCGCGCGGGCCATCTCCCTGCCCGACATCGCCAAGCGCGACGACGAGCTGGGCGACCTCACCCGGTCGCTGGAGGCCATGACCACGGCGCTGTCGGAGCGGATGGACGCCATCGAGGGCTTCGCCGCCGACGTCGCCCACGAAATCCGCAACCCGCTCACCTCCATCCGCTCGGCGGTCGAAACCCTGGACCTGATCTCCGATGTCGAGGCGCGCCTGCGCCTGACCAATATCCTGAAACAGGATGTTGGCCGGCTCGACCGGCTGATCACCGACATATCGAACGCGTCCAGGCTGGACGCCGAGTTGTCGCGCGAGGCGCCGCGGCCGCTGGACTTCGGCAAGCTGCTGGCCGAACTCGCCGAGCTCTACGCCCAGGCCGCCAAGCCGGGCGAGCCGCCGGTGCGTTTCACCCCGCCCGAGGGCGCGCCCATCATGATCCGGGTGCGCGAAACCCCGTTGAGCCAGGTGTTCCGCAACCTGATCGACAATGCGCGCTCCTTCTCCACCCTTTCCACCGCGCCGGACCCCGAGGTGCGCCTGAGCCTGAGGCGCGCCGGCCGCCAGGCCGTCGCCATGGTCGAGGACGATGGTCCCGGCCTGCCGGCCGAGAACCTGGAGACAGTGTTCCAACGTTTCTACACCGCCCGACCGAAGGGGGCGGCCTTCGGCGGCCATTCGGGTCTTGGCCTCTCCATCGCCCGCCAGATCGTCGAGGCGCACGGCGGCCGGATTCACGCGGAGAACCGCATCGGAGCCGATGGCCGTGTGGTCGGCGCGCGCTTCGTGATCAGCCTGCCCGACATCGGCGCATGATCAGGCACGCCGGCCTGATCGCCCGCTTCGAACGCGGCGCCTGGCGCGGCGTGTTGATCGAAGGGCCCTCCGGCGCCGGCAAGAGCGATCTGGCGCTTCGGGCGCTTGACCAGGGCTGGAGCCTGGTCGCCGACGACCGGACCCTGGTCTGGGCCTGCGATGGCCGCCTCTACGGCCGCGCGCCGGACAGCCTGGCGGGGCTGATCGAGGTCCGCGGCCATGGCGTTATCGCGGTTCCGCGAAGGCCGTTCGCCACCATCGCGCTGGTGGCGCGGTGTTTGCAGCGGGACGCCATTGAACGAACGCCGGAAACCGACGCCTTGGCCGTCCTTGACCTGTCCCTGCCGCTCGTCGCCCTCGCCGCGACCGAGGCCTCGGCGCCCGCGAAACTCGGTCGCGCCTTGAGCCTGTTGGACTTCGCCGACAACAGGCGTATCAAACGGCCCGCGCTGGCTGAGTTTTTGCCGGGCGCGGGAGGGGTCCCGTGAGATTTCGGACATGATCGGCCTCGTGATCGTCACGCATGGGCGATTGGCGGCGGAATTTATCTCCGCCATGGAGCATGTGGTGGGGCCGCAAGCCGGCGTGCTCGCCGTCTGCATCGGCCCGGAAGACGACATGGAACAGCGGCGCAAGGACATCCTGCAGGCTGCGGCGACCGTCGAGCAGGGCCAGGGCGTCATCCTGCTCACCGACATGTTCGGCGGCACCCCCTCGAACCTGGCCATCTCGGTGATGGAGCAGACCCACGCCGAGGTGATCGCCGGCCTGAACCTGCCCATGCTGATCAAGCTGGCCAGCGTACGCACCCGCGAGCCGCTGGCGGCCTGCGTCGCCCACGCCCAGGAGGCCGGCCGGAAATATATCTCCGTCGCATCTTACGTCCTGGCCGGTGAGAAGTAGCGGCCCCGTGTCGGTGAAGGCCGTTCGCACCGTCGAGATCCTGAACGAGCGTGGCCTGCACGCCCGCGCCTCCGCCAAGTTCGTCAAGCTGGCCAGCGAGTTCGACGCCGAGGTCACCGTCAGCCGCGACGAGCAAAAGGTCGACGCCCGCTCAATCATGGGCCTGATGATGCTGGCCGCCGGCCCCGGCTCGAGCATCGACATCGCCGCCGAGGGCCCCGACGCCCAGGCCGCCATCGACGCTCTGGCCGAACTGGTCGCCGGCCGCTTCGACGAAGAACGATAACACGCGCCTCATCCTCCCCCTACGGTGGAGGAGCCAGGATATAACGATTTCCTTATATCCATGTTGCCGGCCCGCGCCGCGCCCGCTATAGAGCCGCTCTCGTCTTATCCAAGGAGCCGCCCGTGGCCGACTATCTCGTGAAGGATCTCTCGCTCGCCGCGTATGGCCGCAAGGAGATCGAGATCGCCGAGACCGAAATGCCCGGCCTGATGGCCATCCGCCAGGAGTTCTCCAAGGACAAGCCGCTGACCGGCGCGCGCGTCGCCGGCTCGCTGCACATGACCATCCAGACCGCGGTGCTGATCGAGACCCTGCAGGCCCTGGGCGCCGACGTGCGCTGGGCGTCCTGCAACATCTTCTCGACCCAGGACCACGCCGCCGCCGCCATCGCGGCGGCCGGCACGCCGGTCTTCGCCGAAAAGGGCGAGACCCTGCTGGAATACTGGGATTATGCCCACCGCATCTTCGAATGGGCCGACGGCGGCTATCCCAACCTGATCCTCGACGACGGCGGCGACGCCACCCTGCTCTGCGTGCTCGGCCCCAAGGCCGAGGCCGATCCGAGCCTGCTCGACCATCCGAACAACGACGAGGAAGAAGCGCTCTATACGGTGATGAAGCGCTATCTGAAAGAAAAGCCCGGCTTCTATTCGGCCATCCGCGACGCCATCAAGGGCGTCTCGGAAGAGACCACCACCGGCGTCCATCGTCTGTATCAGATGGCCGAGCGCGGCGAGCTGCCCTTCCCGGCCATCAACGTCAACGACAGCGTCACCAAGTCCAAGTTCGACAACCTCTATGGCTGCCGCGAGAGCCTGGTCGACGCCATCCGCCGCGCCACCGACGTCATGCTGGCCGGCAAGGTCGCCGTGGTCTGCGGTTATGGCGACGTCGGCAAGGGCTCGGCCGCCTCGCTGCGCCACGGCGGCGCGCGGGTGATCGTCACCGAGATCGACCCGATCTGCGCCCTGCAGGCGGCCATGGAAGGCTATGAGGTGCGCACCCTGGAACAGGCCGCGCCCGACGCCGACATCTTCGTCTCGGCCACCGGCAACAAGGACGTCATCCGCCTCGAGCACATGCGGGCGATGAAGAACAACGCCATTGTCGCCAATATCGGCCACTTCGATTCGGAGATTCAGGTCGCGGCCCTGCGCAACTACAAGTGGGACGAGATCAAGCCGCAGGTGCACCACATCGAATTTCCAGACGGCAAGAAGATCATCCTGCTGTCCGAAGGCCGGCTGGTGAATCTGGGCAACGCCACCGGTCACCCGTCCTTTGTGATGAGCGCGTCGTTTACGAACCAGACCCTGGCCCAGATCGAACTGTGGACCAACGCCAAGGCCTATAAGCACCAGGTCTACACCCTACCCAAACGCCTGGATGAGAAGGTCGCCCGCCTGCACCTGGCCAAGCTCGGCGTGCACCTGACCGAGCTCAGCGGCGAACAGGCCAGCTATATCGGCGTGCCCCAGGACGGCCCGTTCAAGCCGGATCACTACCGCTACTAGTCCAGGTTCGCCACGATTTGGCTTGCGCGGCGGAGATGGAGGCAACACCATCACGCGTTCGTGAGCAGGAGCGCGGCGATGCGGCTATCTGTGATCCTCCTCGCCCTGTTGCTGGGCGGCTGTGGCGACAAGGTGGTCTCCAGGACCCCATGGTTCTCGGCCGCCGACGAAGCCGGCGCACCCGCCCTGCGTCCCGGCCTGTGGGTGGCCCCGATCACGCCGGATTGCCATCCCGATGAGCGCCAGCCGCCGACGGCCTGGCCCGACTGCGCTCTGGCCTTCGTGATCCGGGGCGACGAAATGCGAGCGCTCGATCGCGAGGAAACCTCGGTCAACGGCAAGACCACCACGACCCGCCTATCCTGGTCCAGCACGCAACTGATCCTGGCGGCCGGCGACCCGCGCATCTCCCAGACCGCCGGCTGTAACGAACAGGCCCAACCGAAACTGACGGTGTTTCAGGATCCGAAGGCGCCGCCCCCTCCGCCACCGCCGCCGCCCTATGCCTATTGCTATGGCGGCGTGCGGCCGACGGCCTCGGACACGGCCGGGCGGATCGTCGCCTTCACCACCTGGCCCGTGGCCTGCGGTCCCACGGTGCCCGAGGGCTCGACCGACACGACCGAAGATCAGCCGCTCTTTCCGGGCCTGACCAGGGTCGGGATCGACTGCACCGCCGGCACGATCGAGGCCCTCCGCGCCGCTGCCGCGGAAAGCGAGGCCGTCGCGATCAAGACCGAGGCGGCGATGCACGCGGCCGATCCCAAGACCGCCGCGGTGAACTGGTTCCTGGTCAAGGCCCATTGGATCCGCGACAGCGATCGCTGACGGAGCGGACCGCGTGCCCACCGTCCTCATCCTCTCCAGCTTCGTCGCCGCCAGCCGGGTGGGTGGCGGCATGCAGGCCCTGGCGCTGTCCAGGCTGGGAATGGAGCCGATCCTGGTGCCCACCGTGCAGTTCGGCCGCCACCCCGGCTGGGGCGCGCCGGGCGGCAAGCCGGTCGAGGCCGACACCATGGCGGCCATGCTGCAGGGTATCGAGGCCCAGGGCGCCTTCGGCGGGCTTGACGCGGTCATCACCGGCTATTTCGCCTCGGTCGATCAGGTGGACGTCGCCGCGCGCGTGCTGGACACCGTGCGGGCGGCCAGCCCCGCCGCGCGGCTAGTGGTCGATCCGGTCATGGGCGACGAGGGCAAGGGCCTCTATGTGCGCGAGGACGTCGCCAAGGCGATCGCCACCGACCTGATCCCGCGGGCCGACCTGATCGCGCCGAACGCCTGGGAGCTGGCGCGGCTATCCGGCATGCCGGTCGATGATGTTGAGACCGCGGTCAGGGCGGCGCGGTCCCTGGGCGCGGCGGTCCTGGTCTCGTCGGTTCCGGCCGGCGATGAGATCGGCGTCGTCTATGTCGATACTCGCGGCGCGCTGCTGGCCACCCATCCCCGCGCCCGCACCGCGCCGAACGGCACAGGCGACCTGCTGACCGCCCTCTTCACCGCCGCCCGCATCAAGGGACAGTCGCCGCGCAAGGCCCTGGCCGCGGCGATCGGCGGCGTCGCCGAAGCGGTCGCGGCGGCCGGCGAGGCCCAGGAACTGTCGATCGAGAGCCTGCCCGCGCGGCTTTCGGCCTCGCCGCGGGTGCGGATCGAAGCGCTCTAGCCCGGCAGGGCCTCGACGCGGGCCAGGAGGCCGCGTTCGTGGGCCAGCTGGGCGATCTGCACGGCGTTCAGGGCCGCGCCCTTGCGCAGGTTGTCGGAGACCACCCAGATGTTCAGGCCGTTCTCGACCGTCGGGTCGTTGCGGATGCGGCTGACATAGACGGCGAACTCGCCTTGCGCCTCTTTGGGGGTGATGTAGCCGGTGGGCTCGTGCTTATCGACCACCACGACGCCGGGCGCCTCGCGCAGGATGTCGCGCGCCTCGTCCTCGTCCAGGTGACGCTCGAACTCCAGGTTCACCGCTTCGGAATGGCCGACAAAGACCGGCACGCGCACACAGGTGACGGTGAGCTTGACCGAGGGATCGAGTATCTTGTGGGTCTCGTCCCACATCTTGTGTTCTTCGTCGGTGTAGCCGTCGTCCATGAAGTTGTTGGCGAAGGGGATGACGTTAAAGGCGATCTGCTTGGGATAGACCTTCGGCGCGCTCGGCCCGAGCGAATAGATGCCCTTGGTCTGGTCCCACAGCTCGTCCATCGCCGCCTTGCCGGAGCCGGAAACCGACTGATAGGTCGAGACCACCGCCCGCTTGATCTTCGCCGCATCGTGCAGCGGCTTCAGCGCCACCACCAGCTGCACGGTCGAGCAGTTCGGGTTGGCGATGATGTTCTTCTTGCGCGCCAGCTCGATCGCGTCGGGGTTCACCTCCGGCACGATCAGCGGCACGTCGGGGTCCATCCGCCAGGCCGAGGAATTGTCGATGACCAGCGCGCCCGCCTTGGCGATCTTCGGGGCCCACTCGCGCGAAAAGGCCCCCGAGACGCTCATCAGCACCAGGTCGACCGTGGAGAAGTCGAACTTGTCGATGTCCAGGCAATAGAGCCGCTGCTCGGCGAAATTGACCTCGAGCCCGATGGATTTGCGCGAGGCCACGGCGAAGATTTCGTCCACGGGGAACTCAAGCTCCTCGAGGATCGCCAACATCTCGCGGCCCACATTGCCCGTGGCGCCGACGACGGCTACCCGGTAACCCATCGGAATTCTCCTAATTTTGTCGAGCCGCGCGAGATACGCCTGTTGGGGCGCGGAGGCAAGGTGGGGGCGCGGCGACGGCCGATCAACCCGAGCCGCCGTCCGCGCCAAGGCTGACGACGAAGCCCGCTATGTCCTGCAGGGGCTCACCCGAGGCACAGAGTGGACACTCCGCGGGATTCCAGAGGCTGTTGGGCAGGGTGGCGACGCTCAGCAGCGGAACACCCTGTTCGTCGGCGAAGGCGGCGGCGGCATCGCCCAGAACCAGCAGAGCGCCGACCCCGACAACGACAGCGCCGCAATCCCGCAGGTCGGCGAGGGTGCCGCGCATGGCCGAGCCGGCATTGATGACGTCGTTGACGATGACGACGCGCTTGCCCGCAAGCCCCGCGCGAAGCGGGCCGGGGATCCGGTATCCGGCCGGGAAAAGGCCGTCTTCGGTCGGTCGAACGAAACGCTCGGAATAGGTGAACCGGACGTCGAGCGCCAGGGCCGCCATCAGGCCCACAAAGGCGCCCTCGACCAGCGGGCCGCAGACCGCATCCACCTTAAGCTTCGCCAACGGCCGGGCGAGTTCGGCCACGACGGCCTGCACGCGCGCGGGATGCAGGCAGAGCGATTCAAGATCGAGCCACAGGTCGCCATGGTGTCCTGATTCCAGCAGGAAGTGCCCCTTCCGCGCCGACAACAGCTCCAGAACCTGCTCAGACGCCATCGGCTCTTACCGCCCCACGCAGTCGGCCAGGCCGCCGTTGCGGATCGTGCCCATGGCGCGGTCGATGTGGCCGGTGCGACGCACGACATAGCGGCCGGGCTCGTCCACGTCCCACTTCAGCGGTCGGGGCAGGACGGCGATGAGGCGCGCCGCCCCCGCCGCCGATAACTTCGACGCGGGCTTGTGGAAGAAGTGCTGGCTGGCGGCCTCGGCCCCATAGACCCCTGGGCCGAACTCGATGACGTTCAGGTACATCTCCATGATCCGGGGCTTGCCCCAGATCGCCTCGATCAGCACCGTGTACCAGGCCTCTATGGCCTTGCGCACATAGTCGCGGCCGGGCCAGAGGAAGACATTCTTGGCGGTCTGCTGGCTGATGGTCGAGCCGCCGCGGATGCGGCCCGGCCGGCGCTCGTTATTCTTCATCGCCTTTTCGATCGCGTCGAAGTCGAAGCCGTGGTTCGAGCAGAACAGCGAATCCTCGGACGCCACCGCGGCGGCTGGCAGGGACGGCGACATGTCGGATAAGGACCGCCACTGGTAGTCCATCCCATGACCCTGGATCAGCCGAGTGATCATCAGGATGGTGATGGGCGGGGGCACGAAGCGGTAGACCACCACGCTCGCCGGCGGGACCACGATGGCGATGACCACCAGGATCAGCAGCAGCCGCCGCACGAAGCGCCAGAAGCCGCCGCGGGCTTTCGCCGGGCGGCCCTTCGGGCGAACCCGCGGTCTCGACTTCGCCCTGCCCGTATCGCGCGCCATTCGACCTCTTGTCTTGACCTTAAGGCGCGATGCTAGCGAGGCTCGAGCCTGCTGTCGCGCACCCGTTGGAGCCTCTACATGACCGTAACTGAAGCCGTCGAGCGCCGCATCTCGGTCAGGGCCTTCAAGTCCGACCCGGTGCCGGGCGCCCTGGTGCGTGAGATCCTGGAGATCGCCAAGCGCGCCCCCTCCGGCGGCAACCTGCAGCCGTGGCGCGTCCATGCCCTGGCCGGAGAGCCGCTGGCCGAGCTAAAGGCCCTGGCCGCCGCCAAGATGGCCGCCGGCGGCGAGGCGCCGGAGTACGACGTCTATCCGGCCAATCTGTGGGAGCCCTTCCGCACCCGCCGCTTCCAGTGCGGCGAGGACCTCTACGCCTCCATCGGCATACCGCGCGAGGACCGGCCGGCGCGCCTGCGCCAGCTGGCCAACAATGTGAACTTCTTCGGCGCGCCGGTGGGCCTGTTCTTCTCGCTGGAGCGCCGGCTGGGTCCGCCGCAATGGTCGGACGTCGGCATGTATATGCAGACGGTGATGCTGCTGGCCGTCGAGCGTGGCCTGGACACCTGCCCGCAGGAGTTCTGGGCCCGGGTGCCGAAGACCGCCGGCGACTTCATCGGCCTGCCCGAGGACCACATCCTCTTTTCCGGCATGGCCCTTGGCTTTCGCGACGAGACCGCGCCGATCAACGGCTGGCGCACCCGCCGCGACGACTTCGAGGTCTTCGCCAAGATGCGCGGATTCTAGCTACTACTTGCGCCGCAGCCAGATCTGGGTGCGGCCGAGGGCGGCGATGCCCATATAGCCGCGCACGGTCAGGGTCTTGCCGTCGGCGCTCTCGGTCATCAGCGCAGAATAGGTGTTGCCGGAATCCGGATCGAGGATGGAGCCGTCCTTATAGGACAGCGGATCGCTCGGATCCGGCTTCAGGCCCCACAGCGCCTTCATGCCGGTGATGCGCTGGTTGTGCAGCCCGCCCTGGCACTTGTCGCAGATGCGGTTTGGGGGGTCGCCGTTCAGCGGCCCGGCCAGCACGCCTTGAACCTCGCCGCCGACGGTCTTGACGGTGATCAGCGCCAGCGGCTTGCCGTCCTCGGTGATGGCCCAGAGCCCGTCGGGCCGCGGCGCGGCCAGGGCCGATGTCGCCATCGCCGAAAGGAAAAGAGCGAAAAACGCGATCGCCTTCGGTCTCGACATGGGTCCGCTCCGCTCATCAACCTTGAGCGTGATTATGCCGTGCGCCCGGGCGGTTGCAATCCGCCCTCTGCTTCAGGCGCCTTCGAGGCCGAGGACCGGGCTGGGCGCCGGCGGCCGCACCCGCCTGATCCAGCGGTGCGACGGCCGCTCCACGAGGCGGTGCAACAGGGCCGCGAGCCCGACGCAGCCGGCCATATAGCCGAAGACGACGCCCGTCGCCGCCATCGGGCCCAGCGGCGCGCGGCCGAAGTGCGAGACCAGCCAGAGCAGCGGCATGACGTGCACCAGATAGAGGGGAAAGGAGATCCGGCCGAGGAAGAGCACCGGCCTGGACGACAGCAATCGGTCCAGGCTGCCGGCGCGGAACGAGAGGCAGAAGATCAACAGCGCGAACCCGGCGGGGGTCAGCAGCCGGCCATACTTGAAGTGGCAGGCCAGGCCGATGGCGATGCAGACCAGGATCGAGGCGGTCCCCGCCCAGCGCGCCGCGCCATCCGGAACCAGCTGTCGCGCCCGACAGATCGCCATGCCGGCGGTGAAGCAGCAGGCCATCCGCGCCAGGACCGAAGCCTGATCCATGGGGTAGCCGCCCGCGGTTCCGGCGGCGATCTGGAACAGGGCGAGCGCGGTCAGGGCGACCAGGGCGGTCGCTATGGCCGCCGCCAGCGAACGCCTTGCCATCAGCCAGGCCAGCAGCGGAAAGGCAGCGTAACCGACCATCTCGGCGCTCAGCGACCAGACCGGCTGGTTCCAGTCGCCGCCATCGGCGCCCACCCAGCGCGTGGCCAACAAGGCGGTCCGCACGAAGGCGCTCAGCGAGAAATTGTCCGCATCCTTCAGCCTGTACCAGGCCACGAAGCCTGGATCGGCCAGGGCCAGCAGCGCGATCAGGCCGAGAACGGCGAGGCTAAGGGGATAGACGCGCACGATCCTGGCCACGGCGAAGCGGCCGACCACGCCGCCGGTGGGGCGCACGAACTCTGCGCCGTGCACCCACATCAGGATGAAGCCCGACAGCACGAAGAAGAGATCGACGCCGACCCAGCCCACCGGAAAGACCCCGATCCGGCCCAGCCACGCGGCGCCGATCAGCGGCGCCAGGAGGCTGACGTGGAACAGCATCACCCAGACGGCCGCGATGCCGCGAAGACCGGTCAGACTGGGGATGTCGCGCATGGCGGCCCTTCGAACGAGCCGCCATCCTCGGCCCATGACGATTGAGAAAGGCTTGAGGCCCGTCAGAGCACCGGCAGATCGACCACGCCGGCTCCGCCGTCTTCGTCGCCCCAGGCCAGGCGCGCGCCGTTGGCGGTCATGGCCAGGGAGGTGATCGCCGCGCCCTTCTCGGCCTTGATCGGGTGCAGGTGGCGCGAAGTCAGGTCGCAGGCCCAGACCCGGCCGTCGTCGACGCCGGCGGCTATGAGAGCGCGGTCCGGCGTTCCGGCCACCCGGGTGACCAGGCTCGACTCATCGAAACCGATCTCCGCGGCCTCCTTGCCCATGGGCCCGTCCGCGCCGGAAAACGGCCAGACCACCGCGCCGGGCGCGCCGGCCGTGGCCAGCAACATCCCCTTTGAGACGAAGACCAGGCTTTTCACCTTGGCTGGATAGCCGCCCATGCGCAGGTCCTTGGCGTCGGCCAGCCGCCAGCCGTGCAGCTGGTTTTCCTGCATGGACGACATCAGAAACCGGCCGTCCGGGCTGAAGGCGGTGAGATTATGGCTGCCGGCCCATTTCAGCAGGACCGGCTTCTGCTCGGCGATGCGAGCGTACCAGAGCACAGCCCCCCCATAGGTCGCGCAGGCCAGGCGGCGGCCCTTGGGGTCGAAGGCCAGATGGGCGACCGACTTTTCATGGGCGAAGACGCGTTCGAACTTCGCGTCCGCCGCATCGCGGACATGGGCTTCACGGCCGGCGGCGAAGGCGATCAGCCCCGAAGCGGCGCTCGTCGCCACGCCGTCGATCCAGCGGCCCTTGACCTCCGCAAGCGGCGTGGTTTCGCCGCCCCGCGTCCAGACCAGGCGCCCGTCGTCTCCGCCGGAGATCACCCCGTCGCCGCCCGGATGCAAGGCCGCGGCGAGGATGGCGCCATCATGGGCGGCCGTCCGCTCGCCGCTCTCGCCGGCTACCGTACCGTCGCCAAGGGCGAACCAGGCGTGGCCGGCGCGATCGAAGACGATCTCGGTGACATAGGCGTCAAGGTTCATGGGGGGCGTCAAACTTCATGGCGGCGTCTTGGCGCTTTACGAATGCGGGGGCTTATGGTTCTAGTCGGCGAAACGTGCGGGCGCGCGGTTTTTTGCGCGCTCAAGGGAGAGATGCATGGCCGTAAAGCTTGGGGGCAAGAAGGGCGAGAAGTACAATCTCGGCCAGAACGCCGATATCAACGTCACGCCCTTCGTGGACGTGATGCTGGTGCTCCTGATCATCTTCATGGTCTCGATCCCGCTGGCGACCACCGCGATCAAGATCGACCTGCCGCCGGCGCTCAATGTGCCGGACAACCACGTCAAGCCGACCTATCTGTCCATCCAGCAGGACGGCCACGTCATTCTGGTCGACCAGGGCGTGAACGGCCCGACCAGCCTGGCCTCCCTCGACTACGACCTGCAGAAGGCCTTGCAGAAGCCCAATCCCCGCGGCGAAGTCATCCTGATCCGCGCCGATCGGCTGGTGAAGTACAAGGACTTCATGGCCGTGGTGAATCAGCTGCAGACCGACGGCTACTACAAGGTCGCCCTGATCAACGAGAACCTGTCGGGGACCTAGCCTAGAGCGGGTTGAGGAAAAGTGTGAAGCGGTTTTCCGCCCGCAACCCGCTCTAAACGTTAGGAACCGATCACGTTTATGATTTTGGATTGTTTCAATCCAAAATCATCGTGATCTAGGCGCTTGGTCTAGGCGGCGCAGGCTTCGAAGCCTGCCCTGAGCTTGGCCTCGTCCAGATTGCGGCCGATGAAGACCATGCGGCTGGTGCGCGTCTCGTCGGCGCGCCACGGCCGCTGCAGGTCGCCCTCCAGGATCATGTGCACGGCCTGAAAGACCAGCCGGCGATCCTCGCGGCTGATGCTCAATATGCCCTTTGCGCGCAGGATGTCGGGACCCTGGGCGGCCAGCAGTTCGCTCAGCCAGCGGCTGACCGCGTCGGCGTTTAGCGGCGCGTCGAAGGTCAGCGCCACGCCCTTGATGTCATCGTCGTGCTGGTGGTCGTGATGCGCGTGCCCGGCGTGGTCATGGTCATGGTCGCAGTCCTCGTCATGCACATGGCCGGCCTCGCCATGCGGCGGATTGAGGAATTCCGGCTCCAAATCGAGGATGCGGCTTAGGTCGAAGCCGCCGCGGCCGAGAATGGCCGAGAGCGCCACGTTGGAGCGCTCGGCGCGATGGATGGGGGCGAGCGGATTGAGCTTGCGGATGCGCGCCTCGACGCGACGCAGATCCGCGTCCGAAACCAGGTCGGTCTTGTTCAGCACGATCTGGTCGGCGAAGGCGATCTGCTCGCGCGCCTCGCGGCTGTCGTCCAGCCGGGCCAGTACATGCTTGGCGTCGACCACGGTGGTGACGCTGTCCAGCACGGTCTTGGCCTTGACGTCCTCGTCGACGAAGAAGGTCTGGGCCACCGGGCCAGGATCGGCCAGGCCTGTGGTCTCGATGACGATGGCGTCGAACCCACCCTTGCGCTTGGCCAGGCCCTGCAAGACGCGAATCAGGTCGCCGCGCACGGTGCAGCAGACGCAGCCGTTGCTCATCTCGAACACCTCTTCGTCGGCGCCGACGATCAGGTCGTTGTCGATGCCGATCTCGCCGAACTCATTGACGATGACGGCGTAGCGCTTGCCGTGGTCCTCGGTGAGAATGCGGTTGAGCAGGGTGGTCTTGCCGGCGCCGAGATAGCCGGTGAGCACGGTGACGGGCGTTCTTTGGGTATCGGTCATGGGCCCTATTTAGGCGCAAGGCCGGCCGGCTTAAAGTCGGGCGGAGGGCTTGAGGCTGCGCGCCAGGCCGCCATTGACGCCGACCAGGCCTGAAACCGCGAACAGGCCCGCCGCCGCCAGGGTCATCACCGCCCCCGGCTCGACGCCGAGGCGCGCGGCGATCAAGAGGCCCAAGATACCCGACGCGGCCGAGAGCGCGATCGCCACGCAGGCCTGGCCGGCAAATCCCCTGGCCCAGAACCGCGCGCCGGCCGCCGGGATCATCATCAGGCCGACGGTCATCAAGGCCCCGAAGGCGCGGAAGCCGGCCACCAGGTTCAGCGCCACCAGCATCATCAGCAGAATGTGCAGGCCGCCGCCGGTGCGGCCGCCCTGGGCGCGGACGAACTGCGGATCGACGCTCTCGGCCACGAAGCCGCGGATGAACAACGCCAGGGCTGCCAGGGTCGCGGTCGCGGCGGAGGCCGCGAGCAGCAAGCCGCCCCTGTCGAGCGCCGTGGTCGCCCCGAACAACAGCGCCTCCAGCGCCTCGGGTCCGGCCGTGCGAGCGAGCAGAAGCACGCCCAGCGCCAGCGCGCTCAGATAGATGACGGCGAAGGCGGCGTCCTCGGGCAGCCGCCGCGTGCGGGCGAGCAGGCTGGACAGGCTGACCACCACCAGGGCGGCGATGAGCGCGCCGGCCGTCAGGGCCAGCGGATTGGGCCCGGCGAGCAGATAGGCGATAGCCGCGCCGGGCAGGATGCCGTGCGACAGGGCGTCGCCGGACAGGCTCATCCGCCGCGCGATCAACAGCACGCCCAGCGGCGCCCCCCCGAAGGCCAGCGCCAGCCCGCCCGCCGCGGCGCTGCGCAAGGCGAGGTCGCCGATGACAACGCCGGCGCTCATGCCTCCACCGCCGAAGTCGCGGCCAGAACGTCGGCGCGCTTCAGCGTCTCCGGCGTCAGCGCCGTGGCGGTGGGGCCCCAGGCGACCACCTCCCCGGCTAGAACCAGGGTCTCGGCGCAAAGCGCGCGGGCCAGGTCCAGGTCGTGCAGCACCAGAACCAGCGTGCGGCATTCCGCCGACCAGCGGCGGACCACGTCGGCCAGATGGTCGATGGTGCGGGTGTCCTGGGCGGCGAAGGGTTCGTCGAGCAGGATCAGCTTGGAGTCCTGCGCCATCACCCGCGCGAACAGGGCCCGCTGGAACTGACCGCCGGAGAGGGCCGCGATCGGCCGCGCCTCCAGGCCTCCAAGGCCCACCGCGGCGATCGCCGTCTCCAGCGCCCGCCGCTCGGCCGGGCCGACGCCCCGAAAGAGGCCGAGCCTGGCCTGCAGGCCCAGCGCCACCAGATCGTCGAGCGTGATCGGAAAGCCGCGGTCGATGCCTGAGTCCTGCGCCAGATAGGCGATGTCGCGCCGGCTGACGCCGTCCAGCCGCGTGCGGCCGGCGATCGGTTGGATGAGGCCGGCCAGCGCTTTCAACAGCGTCGACTTGCCCGCCCCGTTCGGCCCGACGATGGCGGTGGCCTTGCCGGCCGCGAAGACCCCGTCCAGCCGCCACACCGCCGGCCGGCCGGCATAGCCCAGGGTCAGGTTTTCCAGGACGACCGAGGCCATCGGCGTCAGGCCAGGGCCAGGGCTGTGGCGATCCAGACGATGGCGCAGCCAATGAGCGCCAGCGCCAGCCGCCTGGCGGCGCTCATCTGCAACAGGCTAGGATGTCTTGGCCCCATGGCTGGCTCTGTAGACCGTTATAATATAACAGTCGAGCGCCACATTGACTTGGCGGGCCCCCTCTCGTTATAAGCACCGCCTCTCGCCCGTGGGCTCGCTCGCGGGCGGCTTTCATTTCGACCAGGATCAACGCGATGTACGCGGTCATTGAAACCGGCGGCAAGCAATACCGGGTGAAGGCGGGCGATCTGCTCGTCGTCGACAAGCTCGGTGGCGATGTCGGCGCAAAGGTCGCCTTCGACCGGGTGCTCATGCTGGGCGACGGCGCGAAGGTGAGTGTCGGCGCCCCCACGGTGGCCGGCGCGGTCGTCGAGGCGGCCCTGATCGAGACCCGCAAGGGCGACAAGATCAAGGTCTTCAAGAAGATCCGCCGCCAGGGCTATCGCCGCACCGCCGGCCATCGCCAGTGGGAAAGCGTCCTGCGCGTCACCTCCGTCACCGGCGGCGGCAACACCGACACCTGGTCCGGCGAGGTCAACCTGACCCCGCGTTCGGTCCTGAACGCCCGCGCTCGCGGCGAAAAGGTCACCACGCCAGCCGAAGCCAAGCCGGTCAAGGTCGCGGCCAAGCCCAAGGCGGCCCCGAAAGCGCCTGAGGCCGAAGTCGCGCCGAAGGTCGCTGCCAAGCCGGCAGCCGAGAAGCCCGCCGCCAAGGCGAAAGCCAAGGCCGCGCCAAAGCCCAAGGCTGAAGCCAAGCACGAGGCTGAAGCCAAGCCCAAGGCGCAGGCTAAGCCTAAGGCTGAAGCCAAGTCGAAGCCCGCGGCCGCGCCTAAGGCGGCCGCCGCGAAGGCCCCGGCCAAGTCGGAAGCCAAGGCGCCGGCGAAGAAGCCGGCCGCCAAGACCACCAAGCCCAAGGCTTAAGGGAGACCTCGAAATGGCGCACAAGAAATCGGGCGGCTCCTCGCGCAACGGGCGCGACTCCGCCGGTCAACGCCTCGGCGTCAAGAAGTTCGGCGGCGAGCAGGTGCTGGCCGGCAACATCCTGGTCCGCCAGCGCGGCACCAAGTTCTGGCCGGGCGAAAACGTTGGTCTTGGCAAGGACCACACCCTCTTCGCCACCGCGACCGGCGCGGTCAAGTTCGTGACCAAGCGCCTGGACCGCACCTATGTGGCCGTCGTGCCGGCTGGGGACGCCCCAGCAAAATAAGGCCGCTTCAGAGATTTTCTCCGGATCGCGCCGCATTGAAAAGCAGCGATCCGGACCCGAGATATTGCGGGGAGTCCGGACGCCGGACTCCCCGCTTTTTTGTTTGAAGGGTCCGCGAATAGACGGGCTCGAAGGGAGGCGGACATGGTCGACCAACCTGAAACCATCGCCACGGAGCGGCTTGTGCTGCGCGCGCCGCGCCTGGACGACGCCGCCCGCCTGGCCGAACTGGCCAACGACTTCGACGTCGCCCGGATGACCACCGAGATTCCGCACCCCTATAGCCTGGGCGACGCCGACGATTTCCTGCGCCGCATGGAGACGCGCGACCGGGCGCGCCAGGCGGTGTTCGCCATCGAGCACCCAAAGGACGGCTTCGTCGGCGTGCTGGGCTTCCATCCAAAGCAGCCCGCGGTGCCGGAGGTGGGCTACTGGATCGGCCGGCCCTATTGGGGCCAGGGCTATGCCACCGAGGCGGCGAAGGCCGCGCTCGACTGGGCGGGCGGGGGCTGGGGCCGGCGGCTGGTGGTCTCCGGCCACTTCGCCGACAACCCGGCCTCGGGGCGCGTGCTGGAAAAGGCCGGCTTCCTCTATACCGGCGTCGTCCAGCCCCGCCATTCCAAGGCCCGCGGCGAGGACGCGGCCACGCGCATGATGGTGTGGCTGGCGTGAGCCCCTCGAACAACGGCAGCCGATGAGACCACAGAAGCTGTTATAAGGCGCCCCTTCTCCCCTTTGCGGCAGAAGGTGGCCCCGAAGGGGTCGGATGAAGGGTCGAACAGGCC
>CALAEG010000430.1 GCA_937890965.1 uncultured Caulobacteraceae bacterium
TAGCGGCCGCCCAGGCCCACCTCGATGATGCTGATATCGGCGGGCGTGCGGGCGAAGGCCTCGAAGGCCAGGGCCGAGGAGATCTCGAAGAAGCTGATCGGCTGGCCCGCATTGGCCGCCTCGACGACGTCGGCCAGCTCGTCCAGCGTCTCGTCGCTGATCAAGGTCCCGGCGATGCGGATGCGTTCGGCGAAACGCACCAGGTGCGGCGAGGTCAGCACATGCACCTTCAAGCCCGCCGCCTCGCCGATGGCGCGCATGAAAGCGCTGGTCGAGCCCTTGCCGTTGGTGCCGGCGACGTGGATCACCTTGCCCATGCGCCGCTCGGGATGGCCGAGCGTGGCCAGGAGCCGCTCCACCCGGCCGGTGGAAAAGTCGATCTTCGACGGATGCAGGGCGCGCAGGCGCTGGATCGTCCGGTCCGAGGCGCGGATGGGATCGTAGTCGATGGTCACGGGCGGATCAGGCGGCGGAACGGCGGCTTCGCCCAAGCATCAGGGTGGAGAGGATCAAGCCCAGCACCTCGGGCACCTCCTTGCGGCGCACCACCTTGTCGATCATCCCCTTCTCGACCAGGTATTCGGCCCGCTGGAAGCCCGGCGGCAGGGTCTCGCGGATGGTCTGCTCGATGATGCGCGGGCCGGTGAAGCCTATGAGCGCGCCTGGCTCGGCCAACTGCACGTCGCCCAGCATGGCGTAGGAAGCGGTGACGCCGCCATAGGTCGGGTCGGTCAGCACGACGATATAGGGCAGGCGCGCCTTCTTCAGATCCTGGATCGACAGCGTCGTGCGCGCCATCTGCATCAGGGCCAGCGCGCCCTCCTGCATGCGGGCGCCGCCGGAGGCGGTGAAGGCGACCAGGGGCGTGTCGCGCTCCAGCGCGGCCTTGGCGGCGGCGACGAAGGCCTCGCCGGCGCCCATGCTGAGCGAGCCGCCCAGGAAAGCGAAGTCCTGCACCATGACCACGGCCGGCACGCGATGGATCTCGCCGACCCCGATCGACACCGCGTCGCGTTCGCCGGAGGCCTTGCGCGCCGCCAGCAGCCGTTCGCGATAGGGCTTCAGGTCGACGAAATGCAGCGGATCGTCGGGCGCCTGGGGCGCTTCGATCTCATCGTGGACGCCGCCGTCGAAAGTATAGGCGAAGCGCAGGTCGGGACCGATGCGCATGTGACGCCCGGCCGGGGTGACCCAGAGCGCCGCCTCCAGGTCGGGGCGATAGATCATCTCGCCGGTGTCGGGGCATTTGACCCACAGATTGTCCGGCGCCTCGCGCTTGGCCACCAGCCGGCGCACGCCCGGCGCGATCTTCGACAGCCAGCCGCCGCGTTCGCGCGCCGGCTTGGCGGGTGAGGCGGCCTGTGGCGCGCCGCGTTTGGTCGAGAAATCCTTGGCTTCCGCCATGCCGTTAAGCCTGCACCGTTGCTTGGCCGACGCTACGTACAGCCTGGGCCAGACGCCGCGCCGTTTCCAGAACCCTTGAAGTCACGTTTTCGTTCGCCGCCAGCCCCGCGGCGATCTCGTCGACCAGGGCCGAGCCGACCACAACGGCGTCGGCGACCCTGGCCACCGCCGCCGCCTGCTCCGGCGTCCGGATCCCGAAACCGACCGCGACGGGAAGGCCCGCGGCCTTGCGCACCCGCTCGACCGCCAGGCCGACGCCGGCCGTATCGACCGCCTTGACCCCGGTCACGCCGGCCACCGAGACGTAATAGATGAAGCCCGCCGTGCGCCGGGCGATCACCGCCAGCCGGGCGTCGTCGGAGGTGGGGGTGGCCAGGCGGATCAGGGCGACGCCGGTCCGGTCCAGGGCGTCGGCCAGAGGATCGGCCTCTTCCGGCGGGCAGTCGACCACGATCAGGCCGTCGACACCGACCTCGGCCGCGTCGGCCGCGAAGGCGACCAGTCCGTAGGTGAGCAGAAGGTTCATATAGCCCATCAGCACGATCGGGGTGGTCTGGTCGCGTTCGCGAAACCGCCTGACCGTCTCCAGCACCCCATTCAGGGTCATGCCGGCGGCGAGCGCCCGCTGCGCCGAGCGTTGGATCGGCGGCCCTTCCGCCATCGGATCGGAGAAGGGAAAGCCAAGCTCGATAAGGTCGGCGCCGGCGGCCGGCAGGGCGCTGAGAATCTCCAGCGCCGTCTCCGTATCCGGGTCGCCGGCCATGATATAGGCGACGAAGGCGGCGCGGCCCTCGGCCTTCAAGGCGGCGAAGCGCGCCTGCAGGCGACCGGCTCCGGCCATCAGGCGCGCCGCGCCAGGTGCTCGGCCACGGCGGCCAGGTCCTTGTCGCCACGGCCGGAGAGATTGACCACCACGATGCCGCCCTTGCCGACATCGCGGGTCACGTCGGCCAGCCGCGCCAGGGCGTGGGCGGATTCCAGCGCCGGGATGATGCCTTCGAGCCGGGCCAGCAGCTGGAAGGCCTCGATCGCCTCGTCGTCGGTGGCGCTCAGGTAGGTCGCCCGCCCCACGTCGTGCAGGAAGGCATGCTCCGGCCCGATGCCCGGATAGTCGAGGCCGGCCGAGATGGAATGGGCCTCGGTGATCTGGCCCTCGCGGTCCTGCAGCAGATAGGTCTTGTTGCCATGCAGCACGCCCGGGCGGCCGCCATTGATGGCCGCGGCGTGCTCGCCCGTGTCCAGCCCCCGCCCCGAAGCCTCGACGCCGTAGAGGCGCACATTGGCGTCGTTCAGGAAGTTGTGGAACAGGCCGATGGCGTTGGAGCCGCCGCCGACGCAGGCGACCAGGGCGTCCGGCAGCCGGCCCTCGGCGTCGAGCACCTGGGCGCGGGTCTCCTCGCCAATCACCGCCTGGAAGTCGCGCACCATGGCCGGATAGGGGTGCGGCCCCGCCGCCGAGCCGATCAGATAATAGGTGTCGTGGACGTTGGTGACCCAGTCGCGCAGGGCCTCGTTCATGGCATCCTTCAGCGTCGCCGCGCCGCTGGTCACCGGCCGCACCTCGGCGCCCAGCAGGTTCATGCGCAGCACGTTGGGCGCCTGCCGCTCGACATCCACCGCGCCCATATAGACCACGCACGGCAGGCCGACGCGGGCGCAGACGGTGGCCGTGGCCACGCCATGCTGGCCGGCGCCGGTCTCGGCGATGATGCGGGTCTTGCCCATGCGTCGCGCCAGCAGAATCTGGCCAAGGCAGTTGTTGATCTTGTGCGAGCCGGTGTGGTTCAGCTCCTCGCGCTTCAGATAGATCTTCGCCCCGCCGAAATGCTCGGTCAGCCGCTGAGCGAAATAGAGCGGGCTCGGCCGGCCGGCATAGTGGGTCAGATCGCTGGCCAGTTCGGCGCGGAAGGCCGGATCGGCCTTGGCGGCCTCGTAAGACTCCTCCAGCTGCAGCACGAGCGGCATCAGGGTTTCGGGCACATAGCGGCCGCCATAGTCGCCGAAGCGCCCGGCCCGGTCGGGATAGGCCGAATAGTCGTTAGGCGTCGGTAAGGCGTTCACGGCTGGGAAATCTATGGGGCTAGGCGCGTCGGACCGCGTCCAGAAAGGCCGAAATCAGGCCGGGGTCCTTTAGCCCCGCCCCGCGCTCCACGCCAGAGGAAACGTCGACCATGGGCGCGCCGGACTGGTGCACAGCCTCGGCGACGTTCCACGGATCGAGTCCGCCGGCCAGGATGTGCGGCCGCTCGAAGCGCCGGCCCGCGAGCAGGCTCCAGTCGAAGGCCTGCCCTGCGCCGCCCGGCCGCTCGGCGTCGGGCGCCGGCCTGCCTTCGAACATCAGGTGCTCGACCAGGCCGTCGAAGGCGCGCGCCGCATCCACGTCGCCGGCGGTGGCGACCGGCAGATTTTTGATCACCCCGGCGCCGGTGCGCTGCGCGATCTCGCGCACCCGGTTCGGCGTCTCGCGCCCGTGCAGCTGGATCAGGTCGGGATTGAGTTCGCGCATGATCCGGTCGAGCGCCGCATCATCGGCATCGACCGTGACGGCGACGATTTTCGCCCGCCCGCGCGCCGGCGCGGCCAGCCGCCCGGCCAGATCGGGCGCGACGTCCCGGGGGCTGGCGGCAAAGAACATGAAGCCGACAAGGCCCGCCTTGCCCTCCAGCGCCGCCCGCACCGTCTCCGGCGTCGAAAGCCCGCAGATTTTGGTAATCGTCATGGATATCGCCTGCCCCGATCACGATTCGTGATCGAGTCCGAAGGGTTGGAGCGGGATGCGGGCGGAAAACCGCTTCGCACTTTTCCTCATCCCGCTCCGGGCCGCCGACTTAAGGCTTCGCGTGCGCTTTCGCCAGTCGACAGCGGAATCCTTCTCCCCTTGCGGGAGAAGGTGGCCCCGAAGGGGTCGGATGAGGGGT
>CALAEG010000431.1 GCA_937890965.1 uncultured Caulobacteraceae bacterium
TTGCCCCCTACGGGGGAGGATCATCTAGCCTCAACCCGCCAACCCGGCGTCGGGGCTTTGAACCAACCCTTGAAAGACACCCACCAGCCCCCGAGCGCCGCCGCGCCGCGACGGCATCTGGGCGTCGCCCACGCCACGGTGCTGGCGCTGGGCATGATCATGACCACCGACACGCTGAAGACCGCGCCGACCGTGGCGCTGAACGTCGGCCATTGGCATTTCTACGGGATGTGGGTGCTGGGCGGGCTGGTCTCGATGGTGGGCGCGCTCTGCTATGTCGAGATGGCCACCGCCTTTCCCGATGCCGGCGGCGACTACAGCTTCCTGCGCAAGGCCTATGGGGCGGAGGTCGGGCTGCTGTTCGCATGGTCGCGGTTTTCCATCATGCACACCGGCTGGATCGCCCTGATGGCCTTCATGTTCGCCGACTACGCCACGGCGCTGCTGCCGCTCGGCCCGCTCGGCCACACCCTGTTCGCCGTCGGCACGGTGGCGGCGCTGATCGGGCTGAACCTGATGCATGTGCGCCTGGGCTTCATCACCCAGGCCGGGTTGATCGGCCTGGTCACCGCCGGCTTCGCCGCCGTGGTCATAGCCGCGTTGAAGCTCGGCCTCGCCCACCAGCTGCCTGCCGCCATCGCCACAGCGCCCGCCCACGTCCCGTCGCTCAGCCAGTTCTCGGTCGCCCTGATCTACATCTTCCTGGCCTATGGCGGCTGGAGCGACGCCGCCACCCTCTCGGCCGAGGTCCGCCACGACCGCCGCGGCATGCTGGTCGCCATCATCGGCAGCCTCGCTCTGCTGATGGTCATCTACCTGGCCCTGAACGGCGCCATGCTGGTCGGCCTCGGCCAAGCCGGCCTGGCGCAAAGCACCGCGCCCGCCGCCGACCTGCTCGGCCGCGCCTTCGGCCCCGCCGGCAAGACCCTGATCGTCGCGGTGGTCGGGGTCTCGGCCATAGCCAGCATCAACTCCACCCTGATCGTCGGCGCCCGCACCACCTATGCCGCCGCCCGCGACACCCCGGCCCTGGCCGCCTTCGGCCGCTGGGAAGCCGTGCGCGGCGTGCCCGCCCGCGCCGTCCTGGCCGAGGGCGGCTTCGCCATCCTGCTGGTCGTGGCCGGCAGCTTCGCCGCCAGCGGCTTCAGCGCCATGGTCGACTACATGACCCCGGTCTACTGGTTCTTCATCGTGCTCAGCATGGGCGCCCTGATGATCCTGCGCCGCCGCTTCCCGGACGCCGAGCGGCCGGTGCGCACGCCGCTCTATCCGCTGTTCCCGGCGGCGTTCCTGCTGATCGCGCTCTACATGTTCGTCGCCTCACTGTTCGACCTGGGCGTCGGCGCCCTCTACGGCGCCGGGGTCATGCTGGCGGGCGTCGCGGCCCTGGCCCTGCTGCGCCTGCGCCGGCCGCGCGCCGTGTGAGCTAACCGGGCGCTCAGTCGGCCAGAAAGAATCCGTCATCGCCCGGCCATCCACTTCGCGATCGACAAATCGTTGTCGATCGCAAAGCTCCTACCGGGCGACCCATGATCGCTCGCGGTTGGCTGTGATCACGGGCGGATGGGTCCGGGCGCAACCACCATGCTTGGCGACCATGGGTGGCCCGAACAAGTCGGGCCATGACGTGGAAAAGAGATAGATCCGTCATCGCCAGCCCATCAGTCGCCGCGCGTGCCGTCGCGCGCGCTACTCAGCGCCGGGTCTTGATGACGCTGATCTTGCCGCCGTCCTCCAGGGTCGCCAGCCTGACCTCGGCGAGCGCCTCGGCCTCCTGCATCCTCAGGCTCTCCATCAGGTCGACCTCGCTGACGCCGTGGCGGGCCATGGCCGCCCGGTCCGGCCGGCCGTCGCGCACCAGCACCACGGAGTCCCCCTTGATCCACCGCTCCAGCCAGCCCCAGCGCAGCACAGCGGTGACCAGGACCCGATGCAGCACGACAATGACCAAGCTGGCCGCCAGTCCGCCCAGGAAGGAGGCCTTGCCGGTCATCGTGCGGCTGAGGTTCGAGCCGATGATGATCGCCACGATGATGTCGAGCGGCGAGGCCTGGGAAAAGCTGCGCCGCCCGGCGATCCGGATGCAGAGGATGCCGAACGCAAAGACGATCAGCGCCCGCGCGCAATATTGCGGGATCGTCGGGCCGCCGTTGTCGGGGCCGATCAGCGCGATGAGCCAACCCATGGCCAAGCTAACGCACCGGCGCCCGCTCCGTTCATCGCGTGGCAACCGGCGCTCAACAGTCCGGCAGACGCGCGGGCACAAAAAAAGCCCCTTCCCCCTCGCGGGGAAGGGGCTGGGGATGGGGGTGCCGGCGCGAGAGGCCGTCGCGCCGAAACTATGCTGACACGTTCGCGCTCAGCCGATTGTAGGATCGGGGCCCGGTCGAACAGGAGCCGCCCCATGAGCGATGAGCTTGTCTTCTACACCCACCCCATGTCCCGCGGCCGGATCGTGCGCTGGATGCTGGAAGAGCTGGGGCGCCCCTACCGCACCGAGCTTATGGACTTCGCCACCACGCTGAAGGCGCCGGCCTATCTGGCCATCAACCCCATGGGCAAGGTGCCGGCGCTGCGCCACGGCGACACCGTGATCACCGAAGGCGCGGCGATCTGCCTCTATCTCGCCGACGCCTTCCCGGAAGCGGGTCTGGCCCCGCCCCCGGGCGACCACGCCCGCGGCCCCTACTTCCGCTGGATGTTCTTCGCCGCCGGCCCGATCGAGGCGGTGGTGACCAACAAGGCCATGGGCTTCGAGATCAAGCCCGAGGGCGAACGCATGG
>CALAEG010000432.1 GCA_937890965.1 uncultured Caulobacteraceae bacterium
TCGCCAGCACTTGGATCGATCTCTGTGCGAACTTCAAATCCAAGGAGCACACTAGCAATCAAACATTTCTAGTGTGGTTACAGATTCAGAAATTCGCTCCGAGCTGGCCACAAGCGCAGGCGAATTTCTGAATCGCCACACTAGCGGCCTTAGCCGGCCGCCAGCGCGGTTTTCGCCGCGTCGAACACCGCCTCGAACATGGCCGGCGTCAGCCGCCCTGTGTTCGTGTTCAGTCGCGAGCAGTGATAGGAATTGATCACGGTCAGACCCGCCGCTTCGGTGTGCGCGCCGTGGCCGCTTAAGGCCGCCGACGCCTTCAGCCCCAAGGCCCGCATCAGATTGCGCCGCGCCACGTCGCCAAGGGTGACGATGACCTTCAGGCGGGGCAGGGCGGCGATCTGGGCGGCGAGGAACGGGCGGCAGGCCGCTTCCTCGGCCGTTTCCGGCTTGTTGCCGGGCGGGGCGCAACGCACCGCATTGGTGATCATGCAGTCGACCAGCGCGAGCCCGTCGTCCGGCCGCGCCTCATAGCGCCCGGTGGCGAAGCCCAGCTTGATCAGGGTCTCGTACAGCAGCACCCCGGCGAAATCGCCGGTGAACGGCCGGCCGGTGCGGTTGGCGCCCATGCGTCCGGGCGCCAGGCCCACGATCAACAGCCGGGCGTCCGGATCGCCGAACGAGGGCGCGGGGCCGTTCCACCAATCCGGATGCTGGTCCTGATTGAGCCGGCGATAGGCGACCAGCCTTGGGCAGAGGGGGCAGTCCCTTGGCGGCTCGGCGGATGGGCTCAAGCCTCGGCGTCCGCCTCGCGCTCGGCCGGCGCGGGCGTCTCGCCCTGGATGAAGCGGGGCAGGTGCGGGCGTGCCGGGCGGCCGATGATGGTGGCGAGGTCCTGCAGGTCGACAAAGCTGTCGGCCTGGCGGCGCAGGTCGTCGGAGGCCATGGGCGGCTGCGATTTCACGGTCGAGACCACCGTCACGCGCACGCCCTTCGACTGCACCGTCTCCACCAGCTTGCGGAAGTCGCCGTCGCCGGAGAACAGCACCACGTGGTCCACGTGAGGGGCGATCTCCATCATGTCGACAGCGATCTCGACATCCATGTCGCCGCGCCAGCGCTTGCGCCCCTGGCTGTCGGTGTATTCGCGCGCCGTCTTGGTCACCAGTGAATAGCCGTTGTAGTCCAGCCAATCGACCAGCGGCCGGATCGGGGAGTAGTCCTCGTTCTCGACCAGGGCGGTATAGTAGTAGGCGCGGGTGAGCAGGCCGCGGGTGCGGAACTCCGCCAACAGCTTCTTGTAGTCGATGTCGAAGCCGAGGCTCTTGGCCGCCGAATAGAGATTGGCTCCGTCGATGAAGAGGGCGATGCGATCGTTTGGGTAAAATGTCATGATTTCAAATGCCTTATTGAAATGTTCGACGACGCCGTCCTGATCGCTCTGGGGAGTAGCCTGGCTGGGAGGTTTGGCTCGCGCGAGGCTCTGCTGGAGGCGGCGCTGGACGATTTTCCGGCCGCCGGGCTCGAGCTCGTGAAGCGATCTGCGTGGTGGCGCTCGGCCTCCTGGCCTGACCCTGGAATGCCTGACTACCTCAATGGTCTGGCTCTTGTCGAGACGGCGCTATCGCCGCATCAGACCCTGGCGGCGCTCCGCCGCATCGAGGCCGTGTTCGGCCGCCGCCGCGACGCGTCCAATGGTCCGCGCACGCTCGATCTCGACCTCATCGCCCATGGCCGTTTGGTGCTGGACGAGCCGGGGCTGACCCTGCCGCATCCGCGCGCCTACGAGCGGCTGTTCGTCATGGGCCCGCTGGCCGAAATCGCCCCGGAATGGCGCCATCCGGTGCTGGGCGAGACGGCGGCCGAACTGGCGCGACAAGCTGGCGTCGGCGTCGACGCCAGGCCCGTCTAGGCGTCGTTCAGCCGCACCAGCACATTGTCCGGCCAAAGCGGCGAGGCGTGGGTCAGCCGCTGGTAGCGGCCGTCGCGCAGATCGGAGAAGCGATATTCGACCTCCGGGTCGTCGGCCTGCCAGAAGCCCGTCGCCGAAAAGGGCAGCAAGCCCGGCGCGCCACCTTCGGCGAAGGCCAGTCCGCCGTCGGCGGCGACGATCTCGCGCACATAGCCGTCGCCCTGGAATCTGCCGGCGCAGGCGGTCAGTTGATCGGCGCTCAGGCTCGCGTCGCGCCGCCTCACCGCTTCCAGGTCCAGCGTCGCGCGCAGCAGCCCCCGGGTCACCTTGTCCATGGGGAACAGGTAGAGGTTCGACAGTACGATGGTGGTCAGGTCCTCGTCGCGGAAATGCAGCATCTGGCAGGCATAGCCGCTGATGCCGCCGGTGTGATGGTAGATGCGCCGCCCCGCGTAGTCCGCCGTCCCCCATCCGAAGCCGTACGGAAAGATCGAGCCATCGTTGAGCCGCGTCGAGGCCAGCATGGTCTCCAGCGTCCGCGCCGAGACCAGCCGGTTTTCCCGGATGGCGCGATCCCATTTGGCCAGGTCGTCGAGGGTGGACCCCAGCGCGCCGGCCGCATGCGACCAGCTCATGGCGTCCAGCCTGGCGTTATGGAAGCGCTTGCGGCCGCGCACATAGCCATAGGCGCGCCGGGGCGTGATCGCCTCGTGGCGCAGGATGCCGGTGCGCGTCATGCCGAGCGGCGTGAAGATCTCGTCGCGCAGGAAGTTGGCGTAAGGCTTGCCGCTCACCGCTCCGACGATGGCGCCGAGCAGCAGATAGCCCGAATTGTTGTAGCTGTAGCGGTCGCCCGGTTCGAATTCGAAGGGCTGGGTATAGATGAGCTCGATTACCTCTTCGACGGGCGGGTTCGGCCGTTTTGTCCGGTCGATCTGGGCGCTGTCATGGCTCCAGACGCCCGAGGTGTGGTTGAGCAGGCGTCGCACGGTGACGGTGCGCCCGCGCGCCGGCCAGTCGGGCAGGTAGCTTTCGACGGGCGCCTCGATCGAAACCAGGCCGCGCTCGGCCAGCATCATGATCGCCACGGCCGTGAACTGCTTGGTCAACGACGCGATACGGAAGACCGCGTCGGGGTTGAGCGGCACGCCCCATTCGATATTGGCCAGACCATGGGCCTTGCGGTGGACGAACTGGCCGTCCCGGATCACCGCTATGGCCGCACCGGGGCCGCCGGGTTCGATCTCGGCGGCGAGAACCGCGTCGATCTTCTCTTCGGTTCGCATGTGCCTAGCCGCCCCAATTTGATTTTCAGAGCGCGGAAGTTATGCAGAAATCCGCCCGCCGGGCAGACTTGAACTTAACTATATGGCGCCCATCTTCAGTATAGAGGCTGGCGGATCATCGCGCCGTTTCTCGCGCGAGGCCGTGGCGGGCCGCTTTGCCGCGTTGCAAAATGGGCCGGCGACCTCTATCTTATCTGACTTCCATCCCCGTTCGAGAGACTCCATGGCCCGCGTTACCGTCGAAGATTGCGTCGAGAGAGTTCCCAACCGCTTCAACCTCGTCCTGCTGGCCGCGCATCGCGCCAGGGCGGTCTCGGCCGGCGCGCCCTTGATGGTCGACCGCGACAACGACAAGAACCCGGTGGTCGCGCTGCGCGAAATCGCTGACGATGTGGTGGATTCCGACGCCCTGCGCGAAGGCCTGATCGTCAGCCTGCAACGCGTCGACGAGCATTCGGACGCCGAGGAAGAGGCGGAAACCCTCGCCCTGCTGGCCGATCCTCAGCACCAGCATATGAGCGAGCAGGAACTGGTCCGCGCCCTGCAGAGCGACCGCGACGGTGGTCAAGAGGAGCGGTACTGAGCCCCCCGGGCGCAGAAACGCTTCCCTTAGCGACGGTCGAACCCGCCGCCGAACCCCCAGGCGCGCCAAAGGCCAAAGGTCGCGCGCCCAAGTCCCTGTTGCGTCAGTATGAGTTGATCGAGAAGGTCAAGAGCTACGACCCCACCGCCGATGAGGGTCTGCTCAACCGCGCCTATGTCTACGCCATGCGCATGCATGGGTCGCAGACCCGCGCCTCGGGCGACCCCTATTTCGCCCACCCGATCGAGGTCG
>CALAEG010000433.1 GCA_937890965.1 uncultured Caulobacteraceae bacterium
TCAAGTTCGCCAGCTATGAGGTCGAGTTCGTGTTCGGCGAAGGCGGCCACAGCCTGGCCCACGGCGGCGCGGTGTTCGCGGACTCCCTACGCTGGCTTGGGGCGACGCAACCCTGACCAGGGCGTTGAGTCCGATCGCGCCCAACCCGCCGTCTAGGCGCCGCCCCACAAGTCATAAAAGCCCCGGCCGATCCGTTCGGGGTCCCGTCGCAAGCGGATTCTGCTAGAAGGGCCCGTAACGGGCAGCCATTCGGATCGGCGCGTGAGCGAACAGACTCCAGACCTCATCTGCTATCTGCACCCCGGCTGGGCGCCGCTGATCCGTCCGGCGCCGGCGACGCGGGCCTGGATGGACGCGACGCCGGAATCCTTCGCCTATCGCTGCCTGCCGCTGAACATCGCCAACGCCCACGGCTGGGAGGTATTGAACCCGCACGGCTTCGAGGCGGTGTGGAACGGCGGAACCGGGACCGACGCGGTCACCATCACGCCGGATGCGGGTGGGACGCCGGAGCGGATGGCGGTCTCGCTGTTCGGCCAGGGGATCGTCACCTTCCACGTCGAGGGGATCCTGCGCACCCCGCCCGGCTGGAACCTCTGGGTCACCGGCTCGCCCAACCGGCAGAAGGACGCCATCGCGCCGCTGAGTGCGGTGGTGGAGACCGACTGGTCGCCCTTCACCTTCACCATGAACTGGCGCTTCACCCGGCCGCATACGCCGATCCGCTTCGAGGCGATGGAGCCCTTCTGCTTCGTCTTCCCGGTTCAGCGCGCGGCGATCGAGACGTTCAAGCCCAGGCTGGCGCCGATCGAGGAAGACCCGGCCCTGCTGGACCGGTTCAAGGACTGGAGCCGCGGACGGGACGCCTTCCAGGAGCGGATGCGCCGCGAGCCGCCGGCCACCCCGGCGGATCGCTGGCAGAAGCACTATTATCGCGGGGTCGATGCAGCGGGCCAGGCGCTGGTGAGCGACCACCGCGCCAAGCTGAGACTGAAAGGCTTCGACGCCTCGGCTGTCCCGAGCGCGCCGCGCGCGCCACTCGACGACAGCTTCGCCGTCTCGGCGCCGCCGACCGCCCCCGAACCAGCGCCGGAGGCGGCCGCGCCGCTCAGGCTGGCCCTGGCCAAGCGCGAATGGCTGCTGGAGACCCTGGAGCGCCAGCGCGCGCTCGCGCCCGCCGCCGTCGGCATCGAGCGGCGCGCCGGCCTCGAGACCGAGGAATTCCTGGAATGCTACTACGCGGTCAACCGTCCAGTGATCCTCACCGGCGAGATGGCCGACTGGCCAGCCCTGAGCCGTTGGACGCCCGACTATCTGAAGGCGAAATTGGGCGACCGGCCGGTCGAGTACCAGGGCGGGCGCGCTGCTAACGCGCGCTTCGAGATGGAAAAGGACGTCCATCGGCGACAGGCGCCCTTCAGCACCTTCATGGACGAGATTTCTAGGCCCGGCGCCGGCAACGACGCCTATATCACCGCCTATAATTCGGACCGGAACGCCGAGACCCTGGCCCTGCTGCACGAGGACATGGGGTTCTTAGGCAAGTTCCTCGACCCGCGCGCGCAGCACCCCAACGGCATGATGTGGATCGGGCCGGCCGGGACGGTGACCTCGCTGCACCACGACCTGACCAACAACTTCATCGCCCAGGTGGTCGGGCGCAAACGCCTGAAGCTGCTGCCCGCCGCCGAAGTGGGCAAGCTCTACAACAGCCGCCACGTGTTCAGCGACATCCCCGATGTCGAGGCGCCCAACCTGGACCTGGTCCGCTACCCCCGCCTGGCCGGGGCGCGGGCCTATGAGGTGGTGCTCGAGCCCGGCGAGATCATCTTCATGCCCCTGGCCTGGTGGCACCAGGTCAAGTCGCTCGATTTCAGTGTCACCGTCACCTACACCAACTTCCTCTGGCCCAACGACGCCCACGCCGACTACCCGAGCTAAGCATCACTCAAGTTGGCTTA
>CALAEG010000434.1 GCA_937890965.1 uncultured Caulobacteraceae bacterium
GGTGATCGCCGGAGCGCTGATCAAGCCCAAGCCGGTCGTGCTGTCTTCGACGCCCGCCCTGAGCAGCACCGTCGATTCCGGTAACCCCTCGGCCGCCCCGCCGGCGGGCGGCATGTCCGCCGCCGACGCCGACAAGAACGGCGACGCCGCCTGGAACGCCAAGAACTATGACGACGCCCTGACCTTCTATCGCCAGTCCGCCGCCCTGGGCGACGCGGCCGGCCAGAACGGCATCGGCACCCTCTACTACTTCGGTCGCGGCGGCGTGCCGCAGGATTATGGCCAGGCGATGAAGTGGTTCCAGCTCGCCGCCGCCCAGGGCAATCAGGAAGCCCAGAACAGCATCGGCAACCTCTACGACAACGGCTACGGCGTGCCGGTCGACTATGCTCAGGCGATGAAGTGGTATCTGCTCTCGGCCAACCAGGGCAATTCGAGCGGCCAGTCCAATGTCGGCTCGCTCTACGCCAACGGCAATGGCGTGCCGGTTGACTATGCCCAGGCGATGCACTGGTTCCAGCTCGCCGCCGCGCAGGGGGATGCGACCGGCGAGGGCTGGATCGGCTACCTCTATGCCAATGGCGACGGCGTGGCGCAGGACCTGGGACAGGCGCGCGCCTGGTACGTCAAGGGCGCCGCCGGCGGCGATCAAGGTTCGAAGGACTGGCTCGATCAGCACCCGCAATAGCCGGCGTCGTCGTCAGTTTCCATAAGGCCGCGCGTTCAATCGCCCTTCGGACGGATGCGGTTTGCGATGTCGCGCGCGGCCTTGACGCTGGCCGTTGGATCGATGCGGGCGTCGATCACCTGGACGGTCCCGTCGTGGGAGGCCACCGCGATGCGCTGGCCCTTGGAATCGAAGTCCAGCCCGTACAGGATCTGGTCGCTCAGACCCATCATCTTGATTCCCAAGAGTTTTCCGTCGCTGACGCGCCAATAGTACAAACGGCCGGTGCTGGTCGAGGTGACCAGTTCCGTATCGTCCGGACTGAAGGCGGCCATCTGCACCATGCCGGCGGGATCGTTCACCAGCGGCCCGCCGATCGGCTTGCCGGTGGCGACCTCCCACAGCCGGGCGGTTCCGTCGTCGGAAACCGTCACCGCCTTGTCGCCGCGATGGCTGAACCCCGCCCAGTTCAACGCCTTGGTGTGGCCGGCCAGCGTCCATCTCGGCTGGCCGGTGGCGGCGTCCCATATCGTCGCCGTGTGGTTTTCCGAGGCGGTCAGGATCAGCTGGCCCGAGGCGTCGAAAACGGCCGACCAGGTCTCGCGACCGCCAGGCGCAAGCGAGCGCAGCAGGGCGCCCGTCGCCGCATTCGAGACCAGCGCTTCACCGCTCGCCGAGTCGCTGTCGGTGAATGAGGCGACGACGCGCGTCGCCTTGGGGTCGAAGGCGATATAGGTCGCCCACGGCTGGCGGCCGCCCGCCAGGGCCGGGACGGGCAGGGACCGCTCGAGTTTTCGCGCCGCCAGGTTCCACAGGTCCGCCGAGCCATCGCCCGAAGCGGTCGCCAGCAGGCCCGCGCCGGACGCGAAGGCGACGTCGTAGACCGGTCCGTTGAGGTGGATGAAGTCCGTATCCGCCACCGCGCCCAGGGTCTGGGCGTCCCACAGCCGGACCAGACCGTCGGCGCTGGCGGTCGCGATCCAGCGCTGATCGGGCGAAAACACCACCCGGCGGACCGGAGAGCCCACCGCGATGGTTCCGAGCCCGGTCCTGGCCGAGACCGGCGGCCGCGGTTGGACGTCCCAGATGCGGATGGCCGGCTCGCTCGGCTTCTGCACCTCGGCGAGGGTGGCGACGCGGTCGCCATTCGGACTGAACACCACCTGCCGATTGAATGCGGCGCCATCGCGCAGCACAAGGTTTCCGGCCAGCGACCGGCCGGTCTGACCGTCCCACAGCGCCACCCAGTCGTTGAAGGCGGCGGTGGCGATCCGGCCGTCGTTGGGGCTGAACGCCACCGCCTGGACCCGTCCGGGACTGGGCAGGTCGGTGACCAGAGCGCCGGTCGCCACATCCCAGAGATCGGCGCTTTCGCCGTCGTTGGACGCCGTGACGATCCGGTCGCCGTTCGGGTCGATGGCGATGGAATTGATCTGCTGTTCGGCCTGGATCTGGCGGGGCGATGACGGGTTGGCGGGGTTCCACAGCCAGGCGCGGCTATCGGAGACCGCCGCAACGGTGGCGCAATTGGCGCTGATCACGCCCCGGGTAAGCCCCGCCGCCTTGATCGCCACGGCCGCGCCGGGCTTGCCGTCGTAATCCCATCGGCGCGCCTGGCCGTCGCCGGAAAAGCTGGCGAACCAGCGCTGCGCGGCGCAGTAGGCGACGGCGTTCACCGCGCCGCCGCCGGTGGCGGTATCGGCTCTGACCGCGAAGGTCCGGGCGTCCCACAGGCGCACGCGGCCGTCCCTGGCGCCGCTGACCAGCACCTCGCCGGACGGGTCGAAGGACAGGGCCGATATCTGGCCGCCGGCGTCGCTCAGCGCGCGCACCAGCGCCCAGGATTTCAGATCGCGAACCTGCACCCGCCCTTGCGGGTCGGCCACGACCAGATAGCGGCCCGATGGATCGAAGGTGGCGCAGCAGCCCAGCTTCCGGTCCTGGTAGGCCAGCAGGACCGCGCCGGTATTGGCGTCCCAGACGCCGAGTTCGCCGCTGTTCGAGGCGGCGAGAATCTTGTCCCCGCTCCGATCGAACATGATCTTCGACGCCTTGTGATCGAAACCGGAAATGGCCAGCCGCAGCCGGTTGCGGTCGATGGCGTACTGAAGCTTGGCGGCGAGTTCGTGTTCGGCCGGGCTCGAGGCGTCGTCGATGGTCGCGGGCAGGACGGCTGTGGCCAGCGGAATGATTTCGCTGAACCGCCCCGCATCGATCAGCTGGCCGGCCTTGTCGTTGGCGACGGCCACGGCCTCGGCGTGCTGTTGACCCATGATGATCAGGCCGGCCATCACCGCCAGGACGATCGCCGCCAGCGCAGCCCCGGCCGCGATGAGCCGCCGGCGCCGGTTGTGCGTCCGCTCCAGAGCCAGTCTAGCGGTCGCGGCGGCCTCGGAGGCCCCGATGAAGGCGACGGTTTCGGGTTCCAGATGCGCGCCGCGACTGGCCAGCAGATCGGCCGCCTCGGTCAGCCGCCGGCCGCGTGGCAGCAGAAAGTCGTCGTGCCGGGCCTCCCGCTCCCAGGCCAGGGCTTCGCGCTGCAGCCGGCGGCGGGTTCCGAGGAATTCGGACTCCGCCTCGATCAGGGCCGACAGCCTCGGCCAATGCAGCAGCAGCGCCTCGTGGGCCAGGCGCAAGGTGGGGCCGCCGCCGGCGGCGTCGGCGATCAGGAATCGACCCGCGATGAGCCTGTCGGCCAGTTCGATCTGGTCCGCATCCTTCAACATCGCCCGCGGCAGTGTTCGCGCCGAGGCCGAGGCGCCGCCCTTGGTCTCATCGACCTCGACCAGGGCCAGCAGCAGATCGGGAAGGGCGGCCTGCAAGGGCGCGGACAGGGCGCTCACCAGCCGCTCGGCCTCCACCGCGATCGCGCCTTCGAGGCCGCCAAGCTCGGCATAGGTCTTGAGCAAAAGCGTGTCGGACTTCTGGTCGCGTCCGTCGAACAGGCTGGCCAGGGTGAATTCCAACAGCGGCAAGGAGCCGGGCTTGGCCGCGGCCTTGTTCAGGAGGGCCGCGAGGTCCTGCTCGCCGTCCTGCTGCAGTCCGAGGCCCGCGGCTCTGGCCGGCCACTCGATGATCTCGTTGATCTCCAGCGCGTTCGGCGGCGCCAGATCGAAGCTCGCCCCGTCCGTCTTCAGCGCCATCAGGCCCGGATTGGCCTGGAACTCCGGATAGTAGTCGCTGCGCAGGGTGGCGATCACGGCGATCGCGCCGCTGCGGGCCATGGCGTCCATCAGCGGGACCAGCAGGTCGCGGCTGGCGGCGGGACCGAGCAGCAGCGCCTCCAGTTGGTCGAACACCACGACCAGCTGCACCTTGGCCACATGGTCGAGCTTCTTTTTGGCGCGCATGGCCTCGCCGGCCCGGCGCAGCGCCGCGGTGATCGGCGCGGCCGCCGATGACGGCGCTTCTCGCATCAGCTTGGCCAGCGTCTCGGGCTCTCCATAGTCGCCTTCGCCGAGTTCCGGCAGGCACTCCGCATCGAACAGGGCTCTGGCCACGGACAGCGCCGGGTCGTCGAGAATGAGGTCGCAACGCAGGATACAGTGACGCCACTCGTCGACGTCGGAGGGAATAAAGGCCTTGGTCAGCCACGGCACCACGCCGGCCTTGACCATCGAGGACTTGCCCGACCCGCTCATGCCGACGACGACCAGGAAGGCGCATCCGTCCAGGGCGCGGGTCTGCAGCCGGGCGATGGCCTGGCGAATGGCCCGCCGGCGGCCGAAAAACACGTCGGCATGGCTGGGATCGAACGATTCGAGCCGCCGATAGGGCGAGCCTTTGAGGGCGATCGACCAGGTCGTCCGCTTGATCCGGCGCTCTAGCCACAGGCGAAGATGGCGTTTCAGCTTCTCGCTGAAGTCCTTGCTGGACTCGAAGGTGTCGAAACCGGCGGTGAAGTGGCCCTTTTCGTCGCGAAACCAGCGGCCCCAGAAGGCCTCCAGGGCCTTCAGCTGCAGGTTTTGGTCCTCAACCTGACCCCGCTTGATCAGGATCTCCTCTTGCAGCTTCTTGTAGACAAGGATGTCCGGCGTCTGATGCTGCAGCGCCGCCTCCAGCGCCTCTTCGAACTCGTATTCGGTGCCGGTGCGGGTGGTTCCGTCTGGCCGGTTGAATTCGGCCGGAAGTTCGCTGCCCAGTCGCGACCACAGAACGCAGACGACGATATCGCAGGCCGACGGCTTCTCGATCTGCGGCTGAAAGCCCGCGTCCGCCGTATAGTAGCCGTCTGGCCAAGACACCCAGTTGAATTTGAATCGACCGGTAAACTCGGTGTTCAGCTGCTTGAGGACCGTAATGACCCGGCCTCGCTCGTCATCGACATCGGATGGCGACGAGATGAAGACGGTGAATTCGGTTTCAGCGCCGGCTGTCGAGGGAGCGGCCATGCCTGGGCTTCCGTCAGTTCATTCGCGATCGGCGCCTACGCTTACTTACGGCCAAGCCAGACACCACAACGCGGCCCCGATGTCGACATTGACAGGCGCGGCGGCGCGGTCGTGCTATCGGGAAAGGACCAGAGCGGGAAATCCAGGGAGGTCTCGGTGGCCGAAATTCGCGCCTATCGCCCCAGCGATCTGGACGATCTCTACCATATCTGCCTGGCGACCGGCGCGAGCGGCGCCGACGCCTCGAACCTCTATCAGGACCCTAAGCTGGTCGGTCATGTCTTCGCCGCGCCCTATGGCCGGCTCAGCCCGGAGAGCGCGCTGGTGGTCGAGGACGATGAAGGGGTCGGCGGCTATATCGTCGGGGTGGCCGACACCAGCGCCTTCGAAGCGCGGCTGGAGGCCGACTGGTGGCCGGCCCTGCGGGAGACCTATGCCGACCCCAAGGGTCCGGGCGCCAGCCTGGGCTGGGACGATCGGATGCGCCGCTATATCAACCGGCCGCCCAAGGCGCCGCCGGAGGTGGTCGAGCCCTTCCCGGCGCATCTGCATATCGACATGCTGCCGCGCCTGCAGGGGCGGGGTTTTGGCAAGGCGCTGATCGATCGCTGGCTGGGCCTGATCCAGGCGATGGGCGCGCGCGGCGTCCACCTCGGGGTCGGCGAGACCAACGCCCGCGCCGTGCGCTTCTACCAGGCCTACGGCTTTCAGCGGCTCGAGTTGCCGCAATATCCCGGTGCGCTGTGGTTCACGACCACTCTGGACGACGAGCCGCGCGGCCCGGCCTGACAGCGTCGGTCAGTGGTCCCAGATCGATTTGAACGCGCCTTCGCCGGTGAGCAACTGGGCCGGGCTCTGCTTGTCGATGTGGCCGATCAGGCCCTGATAGACGCCGTAGCCGACCAGCTCGCGCAGTCGTGGTGAAAACCCGCGAACCGCCTCGGGCGATATGCCCAGCTGCTGGTTCTCCTGCTGGCGGATGAAGCCGGCGCAGTAGTTCATCGCGATGCCGGTGCGCCGCTGGCCGGTCGTATTGGCCCCGCCGCCGTGCCACAGCGAGCCGTCCCAGATCAGCACGGCGCCCTTGGGCATTTCGGCGGGGATGCTGTCATAGGCGCCGCCGTAATCGGGATTGCCACGCTTGTGGCTGCCGGCCACCAGCCGCGTGGCGCCATTGGCGGCGGTGAAGTCGGTGAGCGCCCACATCGAATTGCAGACGATGGAGGCATGGGGCTTTTCCAGCGGGATGACCATGTCGTCGGCATGGATGGGCTGGGCGATCTCGCCCGGGTCGATGGCGATGGAGGAGAGCGACGAGATCAGGCAACCGGGATCGAGCACGCCCTCGATGATCGGCAGCACCGAGGCGTGCACCGGCACGCGCTCGAACACCGGGTCGCGGGCCAGCAGGTTATAGATGCGCACCGTGTGGTGGCCTTCGAAGCCGTTCATCGCCGGCCTGGCGTCCAGCTCGCGTTCGAGACGGGTCAGCGCGGTGTTCAGCGCCTCGATCAATTCGGGCTCGATGGCGTTCTCGACAATGGTGTAGCCGTCCTGGCGCACCCGCTCGATGTGCGTGCGCCGTGTCGCCTCGTCCATGCCGTCTCTCCCTGTATTTCCGCCGATCCTAGGCCAGCGGCGGGGGCGTGACGAGCAGGGTGCTGGCGGCCCGGGTGCTGAGCGTCAGCATGGCCCGGCGGGCGAAGGTCTGCATGGCCGCGGTCGAGGGGTCGCGGCTGTCCTCCCAGACCCCGTGGCTGGCATAGCGGGTGACCAGGAGCAGATGGCGGTGGCCGGACGCGTCGCCGGGGCGCGGGGACTTCAGGTCGAACAGCCCGAAGATCCGCGCGTCGAACCGGCCTTCGAAGTCCGGCCAGGCCTCGGCGGACAGGGCGATAAACTCGTCGAACGTTGAACTATCGACCTCGAACCAGCGATGGACGTAGATTCCGCCGGGCTGCAGCATCGCGCCGGGCGTGGGGCGGATCGTCGGCGCCAGCTCATGAAATTCGCACGAGACGACCTCGGGCGCGTGGGACAAGGCCTGCAACGCGGCCAGATCGCCCCGCTCGACCAGCAAGGCCGCGTGCGACGCCTCCCAGCCCAGCTGCGGCGTGAACAGGCCAACCGCCTTGCCGCCCTCGGCCAGCCGCGCCGCGCCGAGGCGTTTGACGAACTCGGCCCGGGCGGCGGGCCCGCGCTTCAGGGTCAGGGTGAGGTAGTCGTAGGCGGCCATGTGCGTTTCCTGTTTTCGCCGACCTTAAGAGAAGGGCCGCGGTTTGTCTGGCTGACGGTTGGTTGCCTTGCGTTGGCTCAGCGCGCGCTGAGCCGCCTACCCCCAAAAGAGGGTGATCCCGGGGTCCTCGGCCATGCTTCAGTCCGGCAATGGAAAACAGCCGCCGGATCATTGCCTTGGACCACCATCTGACCTTTCTGGCTCAGGCCCGCTGAGATGGGTGTCGTCTTCGCCATCGCGGGCGCGATTATCATCGGCCTCGGCTTTCTGGTGCACATGCGCGCCCAGGCCAAGGGCCGCAGGGCGCAGCTCTGGCCGACCACCAAGGGGACGGTGTTGACCTCCGAGGTTGCGCTTGTGCAGGTGATGGGCAATCCGATGTCGACGCCGGCGGTGACCTACAGCTACCAGGTCGGCGGCCAGACCTTGCAGAGCGGCGGCCTGCGCGTCGGCGTGCCACGCTTTTTCAACAAGCCGGACAAGGCCGGCGCGCTCGCCGCCCAGTATCCAGTCGGCTCGCAGGTGACGGTTCACTACGACCCGGCGACGCCGGCCAACACCGCCTTGGACCTGGCCATCGGCGAGGGCTACGGTCCGCTGATGATCTATTCGTTCGGGGGCACGTTGCTGGTGCTCGGCATCTTCTCGGCGGTCATGGGCGTCTGAGATTTTTCGCCTGCCTGGACGCGGGCTCTTTTTAGGGGACTGAACGGATGAAGACGTGGGCGATGGCGGCCGGATTGGTCGCGGCGGCGCTGCTTTCGGCTTGCGGCGGTGGCGGCGTCCAGGCGCCGGCCGAGGTGGCGGGAACCTGGGGTGCCGACTGCACCCAGCCCTTCCTCAAGTTCGACGGCGGCAAGCTGACCGTGTTTCCGGACAAGGCCACCTATCAGTTGAAGAGCGCCACCCTTCAGGGCGGCCAGCTGACCGTCGCCTACACCTCCGCCCAGGGCGCGGTCAGCGAGGTCTATGTGCTCGACGGTCAGACGCTTCGCCTGGATCACGGCAACTACGGCGGCACCGACGCCACCTGGCATACGGCGCCGATGAACAAGTGCGGCTGACGATCGAGGACCGATCGCCGGCGCCGCGGTGTTGACAAGGCCCAGGCGCCCCCGCTCATCTTGAGCGATGAGGCGATTGCTGTCCGACATAACCGTTCTCGAAGCGGGAGACGGCGTCGCCGTTCGATACCTTGGCCATCTGTTTTCCGAGTTTGGCGCCCGGGTGATCCGGCCCGAGCCGGCCGACAGTGCTCACATCGGCTATGCCGGTCATTGCGGCGAGGTTTACGGCCGCTGGCTGGATCAGGGAAAATCGCCGGGCCCGGTTGGCGCGGGCGAGCGCATCGACCTCGTCATCGGCGGCCAGGATAGCGCCGGCGTGGCGCGGGCGCGGGCGCTCTCGGAAAAGACCGCCGGGGCGATGCTTCTGGCGCTGACCTGGTTCGATCCGGAGGGTCCCTACGGCGCCTGGACCGCGACCGACGAGATCATGGCCGCCCTGAACGGCGCGGCCTACAGCTTCGGCGAGCACGACGGCCCGCCGATGCTGGCTCAGGGGCACGCGCCGCAGATCACCGCCGGCCTGGTCGCCTTCATCGCCGCGCTCGCGGGCCTGCTCGAAACCCCCGACCGTCGCCCGAAGCGGATCGACGTCAACGTCTTCGAGGCGTCGCTGTGCTACGCCGAGACCGGCGCCCTGACCGGGCGTCTGGGCGGGACATCGGTTCGCCTGGGCGTCAATCGCTTCGTGCCCACCTATCCCTGCTCGCCCTACCGGGCCTCGGATGGCTGGGTCGGGGTGACTTGCCTGACCCCCGCCCAATGGGCCTCGCTCTGCCGGCTGATCGAGCGGCCGGACCTGGCCGCCGACGCTCGTTTCGCGACGGCCTATCAACGCCTGATGATCAGCGAGGAGGTCGATGCGGCGCTGGCGGCGGCCTTTCCCGCGAGGAGCCAGGACGAGTGGGTGGCGTTAGGCATCGCCAACCGGATTCCCATCGCACCCATGCTGCGCCCCGGCGAACTGCCTGGCGTCGAGCACTGGCGCGGGCGAGGGGCCTTCAGCCGCTTCGGCGATGACCAGGTGGTCGGCCCGACCCTGCCGTTCAGGATGAGCTTCGATGGCGTGACGCTGGACCGCTGGGCGGGCCCGGCAGGCACGGGCCCGCTGTCCGGCCTCAAGGTGGTCGACTTCAGCATGGGCTGGGCCGGGCCGCTCTGCGCGCGCACCCTTGGCGATCTCGGCGCCGACGTGGTCAAGATCGAGTCCGAAGGCCATCCCGACTGGTGGCGGGGCTGGGAGGCCGGGGCGGTCGACGCGGCGACGCGCGAGGTCAAGCACAACTTCATCGACGTCAATCGCAACAAGCGCGGCGTCGATATCGACCTGACCAGGCCCGAGGGCATCGACCAGGCCAAGGCGCTGATCGCCGGCGCCGACGTGGTGGTCGAGAACTATGCGGCGGGCGTGCTGGAGAAGCTCGGCCTCAGCTTAGGCGTGCAGCGCGCCCTGAAGCCCGGCCTGATCAGCCTGTCCATGCCGGCCTTCGGCAATGGCGGGCCGCTGTCGGGCATACGGGCCTACGGATCCACCGTCGAACAGGCGTCCGGCCTGCCGTTCGTGAACGGCGAGGCCGACTGGGTTCCCTGCCAGCAGCACGTCGCCTTCGGAGACCCGATCGCCGGTCTCTATGCGGCCAGCGCCATCCTGGCGGCGCTGCATGGCCGTAGCCTGTTGGGCGGCGCGGATATCGACCTCGCCCAGGTCGCCTGCCTGTTCCAGATCGGCGCGGACGCTATCGTCGCCGAGCAGGTGCTGGACGCGCCGGTCCCGCGCACCGGCCACGGGCGGACCCGGCTGGCCTTCTGCGCGGTGGTGCGCGCCCAGGGTGAAGACAGCTGGTTGGCGGTCGCCGCGCCTGACGATGCGGCGCTGCAGGCCCTGGCCGGCGTCACCCACGGGCTCGACGTCCACGCCCTGGCCGCATGGGCAGCGGCGCGCGCGCCGGCGGAGGCCGCGGCGCTGTTGCAGGCCGCTGGCGTTCCCGCTGCACCGGTCGCCCCGCCGCACGGACTGACCTACGATCCGCAGCTTCAGGCGGCCGACTTCTGGCTGGAGATGCAGCGGCCATTCGTCGGCGCTCACCTGGTCGGCGCCTCGCCGTTCCGCTTCGACGGCGAGCGGCCGGCCCTGCG
>CALAEG010000435.1 GCA_937890965.1 uncultured Caulobacteraceae bacterium
CCATCCTGGCCGTGCGCAAGGGCGGCCAGACCGTCATCGCCGGCGACGGCCAGGTCACCCAGGGCCAGACCGTGGTCAAGGGCAATGCGCGCAAGGTGCGCACCCTGGCCGATGGTCGGGTGATTGCCGGCTTCGCCGGCGCCACCGCCGACGCCTTCACCCTGATCGAACGGCTGGAGGCCAAGCTGGAGCAGTATCCCGAGCAGCTATCGCGCGCCTGCGTCGATCTGGCCAAGGACTGGCGCACCGAGCGCGGCCTGCGCCGGCTGGAAGCCATGCTGATCGTCGCCGACAAGGCCAACCTCTATACGGTCACCGGCGCCGGCGACGTGCTGGAGCCTGAACATGGCGCGGCCGCCATCGGCTCCGGCGGCCAGTTCGCCCTGGCCGCGGCCCGGGCGCTGATGGAGTTCGACCTGACCGCCGAGGAGATCGCCCGGCGCGCCATGGCCATCGCCGCCGAGATCTGCGTCTACACCAACACCGCGCTGGTGGTCGAAACCCTGAGCGCCTGAAGGCTTTCATGACCGAGTTTTCCCCCCGCGAGATCGTCTCCGAGCTCGACCGCTTCATCGTCGGCCATGTGGAGGCCAAGCGCGCCGTGGCCGTGGCGTTGCGCAATCGCTGGCGGCGCCAGCACGCGCCGGAAGAGATCCGCGACGAGATCACGCCCAAGAACATCCTGATGATCGGCCCGACCGGGGTCGGCAAGACCGAGATCGCGCGGCGGCTGGCGCGTCTGGCCCAGGCGCCCTTTTTGAAGGTCGAGGCCACCAAGTTCACCGAGGTCGGCTATGTCGGCCGCGATGTCGACCAGATCATGCGCGACCTGGTCGAACAGGCGCTGAGCATGGTGCGCGAAAAGCGCCGCGGCGCCGTGCGCGCCCGCGCCGAGGCCGCCGCCGAGGAGCGGATATTGGACGCCCTGGTCGGACCGGGCTCGGGTCCGGCGACGCGGGACAGCTTCCGCAAGAAGCTCCGCGCCAGCGAGCTGGACGACAAGGAGGTCGAGCTGACCCTGGCCGATTCCGGCTCGCCGCTGCAGGGGTTCGACATCCCCGGCCAGCCGGGCGCCTCCATGGGGGTGCTGAACCTGTCGGACATGATGTCCAAGGCCTTCGGTGGCCGCACCAAGACCCATAAGACCACTGTCTCCGGCGCCTACGCGCCGCTGATCGCCGAGGAGAGCGACAAGCTGCTCGACCAGGAGGCGCTGACCCAGGAGGCGCTGGAGCTGGCCGAGACCAGCGGCATCGTCTTCATCGACGAGCTGGACAAGGTGGCCTCGCGCTCCGACCGCGCCGGCGCCGACATCTCGCGCGAGGGCGTGCAGCGCGACCTCCTGCCGCTGATCGAGGGCACGACGGTCTCGACCAAGTACGGGCCGGTGAAGAGCGACCACGTCCTCTTCATCGCCTCGGGCGCCTACCATGTCGCCAAACCGTCGGACCTGCTGCCCGAACTGCAGGGCCGGCTGCCGATCCGCGTCGAGCTGAAGCCGCTGACCCGCGACGACTTCCGCCGCATCCTGACCGAGCCCGAGGCCAACCTGATCCGGCAAAACCAGGCCCTGATGGCGACCGAGGGCGTGACGCTGACCTTCACCGCCGACGCCATCGACGCCCTGGCCGACGCGGCCGTGGCCGTGAACGGCGCGGTGGAGAATATCGGCGCGCGCCGCCTGCAGACCGTGCTGGAAAAGGTGGTCGAGGAGATCAGCTTCACCGCCGGCGACCGCTCCGGCGAGACCCTGGTCATCGACGGCGCCTATGTGCGTGAGCGGGTCGAGGCCTTGTCGCAAAACGCCGACCTGTCGCGGTTCATCCTTTAGCGGGTCACGGCTGGCGGGTGGTGATGTCCGAATAGGGGCCGCCGTCGCGGATGGTCTTGTTGCGATAGATCACCGCGCCAATGACGTTCGGCTTGCGCCCGATCGCGGCGCAGAACGCCTCCCAGGACGCAGACGGCACCCACAGGCACGGCGTCTTGGGGTCTTCGTCGATTGCGATGTCGACAAGGTCCTTGATGTCCATGCCGCGCCGGGCGCCTCGTTCTTCGGTCCGGCCGCATTTTAGCCGGACCGCTCATCGGCCGACAAGGATCGGACGCGCGCAAGCCCGCCTTGCGCGGCGCGGCGGTTTCGTTCCTTCATAGGCGCGATGAATGTCGAGCTCGCCGAAGAACGCGTCCTGGTCCTGCCCGACCCGTCCTCGATGGAAGGCGCGCAGACCCGCGCCTGGGTCAAGCGTGTCGAGGCCTTTGGCGCGCTGGCGCGCATGTCCGGCCTGCTCGGCAAGCCCAGGGACGACGAGTTCGAGCTGGTTTACAAGGAGCGCCGTCTGCAGCCCTTCTGGCGGCTGAGCGCGACGGCGACCTATGCCTATGAGCGCACCCGCACCTATGCGGTCAAGGTCGCGCCCGAGGTGCAGTCGGTGGCGCTGGGGCCTGAGACCAAGCCCGTCTCCGCCGGCGCCTTCTCCATCAGCGGGCTGGAATCCTGCCGCGAGCAGACGCACAAGGAATTCTACTATGACGGCCTTTCCAAGGACGTCCTGGGCGACATGTCCGTCTATGTGAAGTTCGGCGGCGAGGTCACGACCCCCGACGAGATCAACGAGATCGCCAAGTCCGGAACCATCGTTGTGCCGCCGCAAGCCCGCTCCTCGGTGATCATCCGCGAGGTGGTCGCGGCCATGCTGTCGAAGATCGACGCCGACCGGGTTCTGGAGGAGACCGTGCGGATCGAGACCGTCGACCTCTTCTACCGGCCGGTCTACGCCTTCCGCTATCGCCGCCAGGGCAAGGAGGCGGTGGTCGAGTACGACGCCCTGACCGGGGTGGCCAAGCCGGGCGGCGCCACCTTCGAGACCTATCTTGGCAAGATATTGGAGCCCAAATTCCTCTTCGACGTCACGGTCGAGACGGCCAACATCTTTTTCCCCGGCGCGACCCTGGCCCGGGTGATCGTCAACAAGAGCCTGGAGTTCAAGAAGCGCTAATAGCGCTCTTCCCGTGCGGCCTGGATGGCCCGCTCCAGGGCAGCGGCGAAGTCGCCGCGCTCCTTGGGACTCAGGGCGCGACCCACGGTCAGGCGGCGGCTGGAGAGCCTTAGGCGCACGCGCGCATCGTGCTCGCCGGCGAACTCGACGGCCACGGCGGTGAAGGCCGTTGGCGAGCGCCAGACGGTGCGCGAGCGGCCGGCCGCCTCATAGGCCACGCGCACCTCCTCGGCCGAGACCTGCACCCGCTCGGCCAGCCGGCCGCTGACATAGGAAGCCCTGAAGGCGATCAGCACGCCGAGAACGTCCAGGCCGAGGAAGACCGGAACGGGAATGGCCCCGATGGCCAGGAAGAAGGCCGCGGTGATCATGTTGAACGCAACCAGGACGCCGATCAGCCAGTAGAAGCCTTTGAGCGGCAACGAGCGGTTCGGGGTGATCACCGCATCCATGTAGAGCGCCGCCGGCATAGGGGGATGGTCGTTCGGCCACGGTCGCCGGTCAAGCGTCGCGAAGCTCTTGACGAAGCCGGCGGTCGGGGCGACCTCTATGCCGCAATGCAACGCGAACTCACCTACGCCATCGCCCCGGCCGGCCCCTCGGACGCCACCGCCCTGGCGCGCGTGCATGTGGACGCCTGGCGCGAGACCTATGCCGGCATCCTGCCCAGCGTCTATCTGGAGCGGATGTCTAGCGCCCTGCACGAACATCGCTGGCGCCAGCGGCTGCTCTCGACCCGCGAGGCCACCTTGGCGGCGGAGGGGCACAAAGGCCTGGTCGGCTATGTCTCGGCCGAGCGGTCGAGGCGATCGCGCACCGGCGTCGAGGCGGAGATCACCACCCTCTATGTGCTGAAACAGGCCCAGGGCCATGGCCTGGGGCGCGAATTGTTCACCGCTGCGGCGCGGGTGATGGCGGCGCGGGGCGCGACCTCGCTGGTGGTCTGGGTGCTACGCGATAACTTGAAGGCGCGCGCCTTTTACGAACGCCTGGGCGGACGTCGCGAGGACGTCGGCAACGAATATGTCGGCGGCGCGGTGGTGGCCTCGGTGCTCTATCGCTGGCCCGACCTGAAGGGCTGGCTTGCGGCCTAGCTGTCTAAAGCGCTTTCGCGGCCAACACCTTTTCGTCATGGCCCGGCTTGTCCGGGCCACCCATGATCACCGTCTCGGATCAGTGTTCGTGGGTCCCCCGCATTCCGCCGCTTCGCGGCTCCAGCGGGGGATGACGGTTGAAAACGGCTCTAGGCCGTCTTCGTATCGGTCCCGGTGACCCCGTCCCAGAAATGCTTGGCCTTGGTGAAGAACCCGCGCGTGCGCGGATGCTGTTGTTCGCCGCAGATTCCGGCCAGTTCGCGCACCAGCTCCTTCTGACGCGCGGTGAGCTTGGTCGGGGTCTCGACCATCAGTTCGACCATCAGGTCGCCGCGGTCGCGCGAGCGCAGCGACGGCATGCCGCGGCCCTTCAGGCGCACGATGGAGCCGGTCTGGGCGCCTTCCGGCACCTTGACCTTGATCTTGCAATTGCCGTCGCAGTTCTCGCCGCCGAGCAGGCAGGGCGCGTCGATCTCGCCGCCGAGCACGGCGGTGAACATCGGCACCGGCACGCTGCAGAGCAGGTCCAGCCCGTCGCGTTCGAACAGCTCGTGGGGCTTGACCGAGAGGAAGATGTAAAGGTCGCCCCTTGGTCCGCCGTGCGCGCCGGAATCACCCTCGCCGGAGAGGCGGATGCGGGCGCCGTCGTCGACGCCGGAGGGGATGCGCACCGAAAGCGTGCGTTCGCGCCTGAGCTGGCCGTGGCCGTGGCAGTCGCGGCAGGGATCCAGCACCAGCCGACCCAGGCCGCCGCAACGCGGGCAGGCGCGCTCGATGTAGAAGAAGCCCTGGGTGGCGCGCACGCGGCCGGCGCCGCCGCAGGTTCCGCAAGGCGTCGGGCTGGTGCCGGGCTTGGCGCCGGAGCCGTTGCAGGTTTCGCAACTCATGGCGGCGGGAACCGAAATCTCGACCTCGGCGCCGGCATAGGCCTGCTCGAGGGTGATCTCCAGATCGTAGCGCAGGTCCTGGCCGCGCGCCGGGCCGTTGTTCTGGCGGCCGCGCCCGGCGCCGAACATGTCGCCGAAGGCCTGGCCGAACACCTCGTTGAAGATGTCGTGCACGTCGTTGAAGCCGCCGCCGCCGGCCCCGCTCACCCCGGCATGGCCGAAGCGGTCATAGGCCGCGCGCTTCTGCGGGTCGCAGAGCACCGAATAGGCTTCGTTGATTTCCTTGAACCGGCCCGACGCCTCTTCGCAGCCGCCGTTGCGGTCGGGATGGTGCTCCATGGCGAGCTTGCGAAAAGCCAGCTTCAGGTCCGGCTCGCCGCAACCGCGGTCGACACCCAGCACCTCGTAATAATCGCGCTGCGTCACAGCGTCAGGTCCCTACTAAACCGTCGCATCGATCGTCCCGCCCCGATGGCCCCGCTTGGATGTGGGCCATCGGAACGGACTTCGCAATGAGCGCTTCTTGGTCAACGGACAAGACGCGCGCCCCGCGATCGATCGTCACGCCGACTTTTGCTCGTCGTCGACTTCCTCGAACTCGGCGTCGACAACCCCGTCGTCGGCCTTGGGGGCCTCCCCGGCGGCTTCGCCGGCCTGGGCCTTGTACATGGCCTCGCCCAGCTTCATCGACGCCTGCAACAGGGTCTGGGTCTTGGCGGAGATCGCCTCGGCGTCCTCGCCCTCAAGGGCCGACTTCAGGTCGGCGAGCGCCGTCTCGATGGCGGTCTTGTCTTCGGGCGAAACCTTGTCGCTGTGCTCGGCCATGGCCTTTTCGGTGGAGTGCACCGCCGCGTCGGCCTGATTGCGCGCCTCGACCGCGGCCTTGCGCTTCTCGTCGTCGGCCTTATGCGCCTCGGCTTCCTGAACCATGGTCTGGATGTCGGCTTCGGAAAGGCCGCCGGTCGCCTGGATGCGGATCGACTGTTCCTTGTTGGTCGCCTTGTCCTTGGCCGAGACGTTGACGATGCCGTTGGCGTCGATGTCAAAGGTGACCTCGACCTGCGGCACGCCGCGCGGCGCGGGCGGAATGCCGACCAGGTCGAACTGGCCAAGCACCTTGTTGTCGGCCGCCATCGGCCGTTCGCCCTGGAAGACCCGGATGGTCACGGCCGACTGATTGTCGTCGGCGGTGGAGAAGGTCTGGCTGCGCTTGGTCGGGATGGTGGTGTTGCGCTCGATCAGCGGTGTGAACACCCCGCCAAGGGTCTCGATACCCAGGGTCAGCGGCGTCACGTCGAGCAGCAGAACGTCCTTGACGTCGCCTTGCAGCACGCCGGCCTGAACCGCCGCGCCCAGGGCCACCACCTCGTCGGGATTGACCCCCTTATGCGGTTCGCGGCCGAAGAACTCCTTCACCGCTTCCACGACCTTGGGCATACGGGTCATGCCGCCGACCAGGACCACTTCGTCGATGTCGGTCTTCTTCAGGCCCGCATCCTTCAGCGCCTGGTCGCAGGGACCGATGGTCTTGGCGACCAGGTCCTCGACCAGGGCTTCCAGCTTGGAGCGGCTGAGCTTGATGTTGAGGTGCAAGGGGCCGGCGGCATTCATGGAGATGAACGGCAGATTGACCTCGTACTGGGTCGTCGAAGACAGCTCCTTCTTGGCCTTTTCCGCCTCTTCCTTCAGTCGTTGCAGGGCGAGTTTGTCCTTGCGCAAATCGACGGAGGTTTCCTTTTTGAACTCGTCGGCCAGGTAGTCGACGATCCTAAGGTCGAAGTCCTCGCCGCCCAGGAAGGTGTCGCCATTGGTGGCCTTCACCTCGAAGACGCCGTCGCCGATCTCCAGGATCGAGACGTCGAAGGTGCCGCCGCCGAGGTCGTAGACGGCGATCTTCTTGCCGTCGTTCTTTTCCAGCCCATAGGCCAGGGCCGCCGCGGTTGGCTCATTGATGATGCGCAGGACTTCCAGCCCGGCGATCTTGCCGGCGTCCTTGGTGGCCTGGCGCTGGGCGTCGTTGAAATAGGCCGGGACGGTGATGACCGCCTTTTCGACCTTCTCGCCAAGGTGGGCCTCGGCGTCTTCCTTGATCTTCTGCAGGATGAAGGCGGAGATCTGCTGGGGCGAATAGTCCTTGCCGTGGGCGCGCACCCAGGCGTCGCCGTTCGGGCCCTTGACGATCTCATAGGGCACCATGCCCTTGTCCTTGGCCACCACGGGATCGTCGAACTGGCGTCCGATCAGCCGCTTGATGGCGAAGAAGGTGTTGGTGGGATTGGTCACCGCCTGGCGTTTCGCCGGTTGGCCGACCAGGCGCTCACCGTCCTCCATGATCCCGACCACGGAGGGGGTGGTGCGTACGCCCTCGGCGTTCTCGATCACTTTCGGCTGTTTGCCGTCCATGATGGCGACGCACGAATTGGTCGTGCCAAGGTCGATACCGATAATCTTGCTCATGACGAGGCTCAAACGCTCCTTAGTTGTGGCGGGCGGGGTTGGGCGGCCTCGTTGAGCACCGCTAAGTCCCGCCCCCGTGGGGTTTCGTCTCTTAGTTCGAACGCAAGTCCACGCTTGGGGGATACTCACGCGTTGAGGTCGATATGGGAACCGTGACGACCGCTGCAAGGGGTTAGGTCGGCATGGCGGCGCCTGATTCGGTCCTATATCAAGGCTATGGAGTTCAACGGCTTTCAGCTCATTTCAGGCGCAATCGACGCGGCGGGTCAGGCCGCGCTGGTCGAGGAGGTGCTGGCGGCCGCCAACGCCGCGCCCTTCTACCGGTCGCTGACGCCGTCCGGCAAGCCGATGAGCGTCGAGCAGACCAGCCTGGGCGCCTATGGCTGGACCACCGACGCCGACGGCTATCGCTACGAGCCGGTTCACCCGCTGACCCGCCAGCCATGGCCACCCATGCCGCGGAGCCTGCTGGCGCTCTGGGCGGTGCATACCGGCGGCGAGACCCCGCCGGACTCCTGCCTGGTCAACCTCTACCGCGAGGGGGCGAAGATGGGTCTGCACACCGATTCCGACGAGCAGGATCTTACCGCGCCGGTGCTTTCGGTCTCGCTGGGCGACACCGCCGTCTTCCGCCTCGGCGGCGCGGCCAGGGGCGATTCCAGCCGCACCGTCAGGCTGACTTCCGGCGACGTGAGTGTGCTCGCCGGCCCATCGCGCCGGTTCTTCCACGGCGTCGACCGCATCCTGGCCGGCTCCTCCCGCCTGGTCCCTGGCGGCGGCCGGATCAATCTGACGCTAAGGCGGGCGAGGGCTTAAGCCGGAACCCGCGCCGGCTCCTCGGGGAAGAAGACTTGCGCCGCGTGATCGGCCACATCCTGGGCGGTCCAGGGCGCGGTCGGGTTGAAGCCCCCGGTCTGCATCATCTTCATCTCGCGCACGCCGCGCGAGGAGACGCCAAGCACCTTGCCGGTCTGATCGCCAGACAGGTCCGAGACCATGTAGAGCACGCCCGGCGCGATGCGTTCGGGCAGGCTCATGGGGTCGGGTTCGCGGTCCTTGCGGCCGGGCAGGTCGGAGGTCATGCGGGTGAAGGCGCCGGGAGCCAGGCCCCAGACGCGGATGCCGTACTTGCGGCCCTCGATGGAGAGCACGCGCATGAAGCCGTACAGCCCCGCCTTGGCCGCCCCATAGTTGGACTGGCCGAAATTGCCGTAGAGGCCGGAGGTCGAGGAGGTCATGACGATCACCCCCTTGGCGCCGTTGTCCTTCATCCAGGTCCAGACCGGCAGGGTGACGCAATAGGCGCCCTTCAGATGCACCTTCACCACCGCATCCCAATCGGCCTCCGAGGTGTTGGCGAAGGTCTTGTCGCGCAGGATCCCGGCATTGTTCACCAGCACGTCGACCCGGCCGAAATTGTCCAGCGCGGCCTTCAGGATGTTCTGGCCGCCCTGGACGGTTGAGACGTCGTCGCCATTGGCCACCGCCTTGACGCCGTCGGCCTTGATGGCCTCGACCACCGTCTGCGCCGCCGACAGGCTGCCGCCGGTTCCATCGCGCGCGCCGCCCAGGTCGTTGACCACAACGGATGCGCCCTCCTTGGCGAACAGCTTGCAATAGGCCTCGCCCAGCCCGTTGCCGCCGCCAGTGACGATTGCGACCTTACCCTCCAGAAGTCCCATGACGTGTCTCCCTGAAATTTTCTCGTGAACAATGCCCAATCATCCAACCGTGCAGCGGCCGGGGCAAGCGCTCAGCCGCGTCTGGCCTTGAAGAAGCCGCGCAGCAGGGCCGCGCTCTCGTCGCGCAGCACGCCGTCAGTCACCGCCGGGCGCCAGTGGCAGGTGGGCTGGTCGAAGAAGCGCGGGCCGTGCAGGACGGCGCCGCCCTTGGTGTCGTCGGCCCCGAACACCAGCCGGGCGATGCGGGCGTGACTGATGGCGCCGGCGCACATGGCGCAGGGCTCCAGGGTGACGAACAGCTCCAGTCCGTTCAGGCGGTAGTTGCCGATCGCCCTGGCCGCGGCCCTCAGCGCCAGGATCTCGGCGTGGGCGGTGGGATCGTGCAGGCCGATGGGCTGATTGTGGGCCTTGGCCACGACCTGGCCCGTGGCCGGATCGAAGACCACCGCGCCGACCGGGGTCTCGCCCGCGTCGGCGGCGGCTTGCGCCTCGGCAAGCGCGATGCGCATGGTCGAAAGATCATGGTCGAGCATGTTTCGGACCCAAACGCCCCCGATGATCCGGGTCAAGCTTCCCGCGCCCAAGTCTCGGGAGAGCGCGTGGCCAAGGCCCTGGCGCGGGCCGGCGTGGCGTCGCGCCGCGAGGTCGAGCGGCTGATCGCCGCCGGCCGGGTGAAGCTGAACGGCGAGGTGCTGACCACGCCGGCGGTCAAGGTGGATTCAGCCGACGTTCTGACCGTGGATGGCCGGATCGTCGGCGCCGCGGAGCCGGCGCGCCTCTGGCGCTATCACAAGCCGGTCGGGCTGGTGACCACCCACGCCGATCCCAAGGGCCGGCCGACCGTGTTCGAGCAACTGCCCAAGGGCCTGCCCAGGGTGATCTCGGTCGGCCGGCTTGACCTGAATTCCGAGGGGATCCTTCTGCTGACCAATGATGGTGGGCTGGCCCGGTCGCTGGAGTTGCCGTCGAGTGGACTGGTGCGGCGTTATCGGGCGCGGGTGCGGGGGCAGACGACGCAAGAGGCGCTCGACGCCTTGAGCGACGGCCTGACCGTCGATGGCGTCGTCTATGGCCCGATCCAGGCGCGGCTGGAACCGAAGAGCGGCGAAGGGGTCAACCACTGGATCGCGCTGTCGCTCACCGAGGGCAAGAACCGCGAGGTGCGCAAAGTGCTGGACGCGCTTGGTCTCAGCGTGAACCGGCTGATCCGCATCTCATACGGGCCGCACCAGCTCGGCGACCTGAAGCCGGGCGAGGTCGCCGAGGTCGATCTGCACGGCAGGGCGCTGGGCGGCCGGCTCAAGCCGGACACGGGCACGGCGCCCGAACCGCCAGCGGACGCCAAGATGGTCTACAAGACCGGCTGGGCCAAGCCGAAGTCGCGGCCGCCGGCGTTTACGAAGGCTCGCGGGTCCCAAGCGGCGCGCCCGCCAGCGAAACCTTCATCGCCTCGATCGCCGAAGGCAGGCGCACGACCTCCGAAAAACTCCGACGCTCGTCGGCCAGGCCCTCCGAAAGCGGGCGGTCCAAGGCGGCGCGGGTGAGCCGCTTGGCATAGGCGAGGCCCTCGGCCGGCCGGGCGGCGAACTCCTCGGCGATCTCCAGCGCGCGGGCCAGCGGATCGTCGGCGACCTCGTGCACCAGTCCGATCTCGAGCGCCGCCGGGCCGGTCACCACCCGCCCACGCAGGATCATTTCCAGCGCGCGGGCCTCGCCGATGACGCGCGGCAGGCGCTGGGTGCCGCCGCCGCCGGGAAAGATGCCGACGCGAGTTTCCGGCAGGCCGATGGCGGTGACGTCCGCGCCGGCGATGCGGATGTCGCAGGCCAGACTGAGCTCGAAGCCGCCGCCCATGCAAAGCCCGTTGATGGCCGCGATCACCGGCTTACCCGCCGTGGCCACCAGGTCGGCCAGGCCGAGGAAGCCGCCGGCGGGACGGCCATCCGCCGGTTGGGGCGCCGGTTGCGCCGGCGCTGGCGCCTGGGCGAGCCGCTCGCCGAGCACGGTCAGCTCGCCGACATCGTAGTGGCGCACGAAGATGCCCGGCAGGCCGCCGGTGAGCACGATGCAGCGAACCTCGGTGTCATCCACCGCCGCGCGAACGGCCTGCAACAGCTCCTCGGCTCCGGCCGCGGTCATGGTGCCCAGGGGCGGGTTTGCATAGGTGAAGACGGCCGCGCCGCCGCGCCGTTCGGTGGTGACCAGACCCATGGGGCGCCCTTTCGGATAGGCCCAGGGACGATCGGCCGAGCCTTCGCGCCTACTGTCTCACGGCGACGCCATCGAACAAAAGCCCGATCTGCCGGTCCATCGCCGCGATCAGGGCCGGCGCATCGGCGCCGTCCTGGGCGGCGCGGCGATAGTTCCAGACATAGGCCGCCAGCAGGGTGTCGACGAAGAGTTCGGCGTCGGCGTCGGCGCGCACCTCGCCGCGCGAGATCCCGCCGGCCAGGGCGTCGGCCAGCATGCCGCGGAAGCGGGCGTTGCGGCCGATCGGCGTCACCCCGCCGTCATGCGGCCAGGTGAAGGAGGCGGCGACATAGGCCACGAACAGACGAAGCTTGCGGGTCTCGAAGCCGTAATGCACCGCCATGATCGAGCGCAGACGATCGACGGTGGGGCCCCGCAAATGCGGCGTCACCTGTTCCAGCTCGGCCTGCAGGGCCTCCACCCGGTCGCCCATGACCTGACTGAGCAGCTCGGCCTTGCCGGCGAAGGTGGTGAAGACGCTGCCGACCGAAACCTCGGCGCGCTGGGCCACCATGCGGATGGTGGTCTCCTCGTAGCCGATCTCGTCGAACAGATCGCGTGCGGCGGCCAAGACCCGTGCGCGCGTCGCCTGTTTGCGTTCCTGCCTCGCCCCCAAGCTTGGCCCCCCCGTTTATGGTTGAATTTCCTAGGCGGCGGCCCGCCAGCCGGCCAACAGGATCTGAATCTGGGCCGAGAGCCTGGCTTCGAGCGCGCTGGCGTCCCAGGACTCGAAAATGGCGTGGCGATAGTTGGCGACGAAGCTGTCCCAGATCATTTCGTTGGTCAGCCGGATATCCAGGTCGCGCGACAGCTCGCCCCGCTCGACGCCGCGGCGCAGCACCTCGTCGACCAAAACCTGGACCCGCCGGGCGGCGCCGCGAACCCGCCGCGCGGCCTCGGGCTCGGCCATCCAGGAATGGCCGATGGCCGCCTGCACCAGCGGCAGGTGATCGCGGTGAAAGGCGTAGGCCAGCGAAAACAGCCGCAGGAGCGCGGCCTCGGTCGTAGCGTCTTCCTGGTCGCCCGCCTTCAGATGCTCGGCCAGGGCGTCGCAGTCGTCGAGGATGACCTCGCCGAACAGGTCCGCCTTGTCGGTGAAGCTCGCGAACACCGCCCCGGTCGAGAGGCCGGCGGCAGCGGCGATCTCGCGCACGGTGGCGGCTTCATAGCCGCGCTCGTTGAACAGGCGTTTGGCCGCGTCCAGCAGCTGTCGCCGCGTACGCTGTTTGGCCAGGGCGCGGCGGGTCATGGGTTGCGCGTTGGCGGGCGCGTAGAGGCACGCGGTCAGTTGATTCATTGCTGTTTTTTCGGAGCCGATTGCGGATGGGATGGCGGCGGAGTCGCGCGCCGGTTCAAGCTGAACATGTTCAGTTGCAGGCTGAGCAGTAGGGTTGCGGTGGGCCATTTATTTCAATTTCGAGCAGATTTTGATGCGACTCCGCGCCGCAGCGCGACGTGTCGCGGCAAAACCGGTCCCATAAAGGGGATTATTCGCCGACGCTGGCGAAGTGCGTTCGCTGAACACGTTCATTTAGTGGCTTGCAACCGCTGCGGCAAGACATCCTTAGGGCGAATTTTGTCGACATAGAATTCGATCCGGGAGGCGATTATGGTTTGGTGATGGATATCTTCACCTGGCTCATCCCGCTGGCCCTGGCGGCGGTGTTCATCACCCTTTGCTTCGGCATCTATTCGCTGTTCCGCGGCGGGGATTTCGCGCGCTCCTATTCGAACCGGCTGATGCGCCTGCGCGTGGTGCTGCAGTTCGTCGCCATTCTGGTGCTGGTCGCCGCCATGCTCTGGCGCGGCGCGCAGGGGCGCCACTAGCCATGGTCACGCTCAACCGCATCTACACGCGCACCGGCGACGGCGGCAAAACCCGGCTGTCCACCGGCGCGCCGGTGCCCAAGACCCATCCACGCGTCGAGGCCTATGGCGCGGTCGACGAGCTGAACGCCCAGATCGGCTGGGCGCGGACGACGCTGAAAGCCGAGCCGGTCTTGGACGCCATTCTGGCCCGGGTGCAGAACGACCTTTTCGACCTAGGCGCCGATCTCGCCACCCCGGAAGGGACGCGGACCGCCCCGGACCTGCGGGTGCTGGAGGGTCAGGTCGCGCGGCTGGAAGGCGAGATCGACCAGCTGAACGCCGAACTCGGGCCGCTGACCTCGTTCGTCCTGCCGGGCGGATCGCCGGCGGCGGCGGCGCTGCATGTCTGTCGCACCGTCTGCCGCCGCGCCGAGCGGGATGGCGTGCGGCTGGGCGAGGTCGATGGCGAGATCGTCAGCCCGGCGGCGCTGAAATATCTGAACCGGCTTTCCGACCTGCTGTTCGTCGCCGCCCGCTTCGCCAACGGCAGGGGCGCCGACGACGTGCTGTGGCGACCCGGCGCGACGCGCTAGACCGCTTACCGGCGAAGGGCGCTACTGCGCCTTGGCGGCGTGGCCGGTGATGGTGGCCAGCGGGGTCGGCACCGCACAGATCTTGTCCTGCGGGTCCCACCACAGGCCCTTGGCCTCGCATTGCGACCGCGGATCGTTCCCCGGACCCGGCTGCTGTTTCGACGGGTGCAGGAAGAGCAGACCGACGCAGGCGAGAAGGAAGATCACCGCGAAAGCGATCTGCAGCCTGGGGACCATCGAGCGTTTCATCCCCGCTCTATGGCGCCAGGGCGGGCGGGGCCGCAAGCTTCGCCAGCGGCTATGAGTCCGCGCGCGTTGACAGCCGGGGGCGGCGTTGTCAGTTTGCCGGCCCTTTCGCAATTGTGACGCCGGTTCGGTTTGCGCGATCGCGAGACCCTGATTTCAAACGCTGGCTAAAAGGCGCGGAAAACCGATGAAGGTCTTAGTCCCGGTCAAACGGGTGATCGATTATAACGTCAAGGCGCGGGTGAAGCCCGACCAGACCGGCGTGGACCTGGCCAACGTCAAGATGTCCATGAACCCCTTCTGCGAGATCGCGGTCGAGGAGGCCGTGCGGCTGAAGGAGAAGGGGATCGCCACCGAAGTGGTCGCCGTCTCCATCGGCCCGATCCAGGCGCAGGAGACCATCCGCACCGCGCTCGCCATCGGCGCCGATCGCGGCATCCTGATCCAGAGCGACACCGACGTCGAACCGCTGGAGGTGGCCAAGCTGCTCAAGGCGGTGGTCGAGGCGGAAAAGCCCGACCTGGTGCTGATGGGCAAGCAGGCCATCGACGGCGACAACAATGCCGTCGGCCAGATGCTGGCGGCCCTGCTCGACTGGCCGCAGGCGACCTTCGCTTCCAAGGTCGAGATCGAAGGCGGCAAGGTGAAGGTGACCCGCGAGGTCGACGGCGGCCTGCAGACGCTGGAACTCGACCTGCCGGCGGTGGTCACCGCCGATCTGCGCCTGAACGAGCCGCGCTACGCCTCGCTGCCCAACATCATGAAGGCGAAGAAAAAGCCGA
>CALAEG010000436.1 GCA_937890965.1 uncultured Caulobacteraceae bacterium
CCGCCGACGCTATAGCCATTGGTCGCGAACTGCAGGAAGTTAGCGTCGATCGCGCCGCCGCTGTTGTCGATGGTGACCGCGCCCGCCGTGCCTTCGAATATGGCGTCGGCGCCGCCCCAGGCCGCGCTCGTGGCGCCGGCCGCGTCGGTCCAGTTGGTCGGGCCGAGCGTCCAGGTCCCCGCCCCGCCGACCACCGCGCCGGTGGGCGACAGCGCGCCGTTCCAGAACTGCATCGGGCTGCCCGGCGCGTAGATCAGGTTCACCTGACTGGCGACGCTGGTCTGGATGGTCAGGCTGGCCGCCGATACGCCCAGCGGGGTCGCACCAATGACCAGGCCATTGTCGGTCAGGGTCCCGGCATAGTCGATGAGCCGATAGAGGCCGACGCCGAACCCGCCTGCGTCGTGCACGTTCAGCTGACCGTCGAGCAGCAAGGTTCCATTGTCGTTGAACAGCGCCGCGGTGCTTGGCGATCCGAGGGTCACATCGATGATGGCCGTGGGCGCGAGCGATAGGTTGCCGACCGTCAGCGTCTGGCCGGCGACACCCTTCAAGGTCCCGCCTATGACGACGTTGTTGGCGATGGAGCCGTCGCCTTGAAGCGTCCCCGCGACTTGAACCGGCACGCTTCCGGCGAGCGATCCGTCCACCTCAAGCGTTCCGGCCGCCACCGACAGCGTCCCGCTGAAGGGGTTCGAACCCGTGAGCAGCAGGACGCCCGGACCGGAAGTGGACAACAATCCGACGCCGGTTAGTCCACCATTCATGGTCAGCGTCGCGCTGGCGGCGACGTCGATCTTGCTGTTGGCCAGGATGTCAAAGACCCGGTCGCTGCTGAAGCTGGAGGTCACGGCCAATACGGCGCCGCTGAAGGAAACGCCGCCGCCGGCCGCGCCCAGATTGGCGTCGGCGCCGACCGACAGCGTGCCCGAGGTCACACTGGTTCCACCGGTGTAGGTATTGGTTCCGGTAAGGATGAGCGTGCCGAGGTCGGTCACCGCCAGGCCGTTGGACCCCGCGATCACCGAACTGATCGTCGCGGTGTAGCCCGCTCCGGACGCCGTGCCGTCGCCGACCCGGATGGTGGGCGTCGCGCCGGTCAGCGTCAGCACGCCGCCGCCGATGCTGTAGCCATCGACCGCGAACTGCAGTCCCGTAGCGGTCACTGCGCCGCCGCTATTGTCGATGGTCACCGCACCCGGAGTTCCGGCGAAGATGCCGAAGATGCCCGTCCAGGCGCCGCCGGTCGCGCCGGCGGCGTTGGTCCAGTTGGTGGGACCGAGTTTCCAGTTCCCCGCGCCGCCGACGACGGTGTTGGTGGGCGCAAGGGTTGAGCCGTTCCAGAACTGCAGGACGCCGACGGCCGAGTCGATCAGGTTCACCTGGCCGGCGACGCTGGTCTGAACCGCCAGATCGGCCTTCAGGACGCCGTTCGGGACCGCGCCGATGGTCAGTCCGTTGTCGGTCAATGCTCCGGTGTAGTCGATCAGCCGATAGAGGCCCCCGCCAAACCCGCCCACGTTGGTGATATTCAGGTTCCCATCCAGGATCAGCGCGCCATTGACCTCGATGACGCCGCTTGTGCTGGGTGAGCCAAGGTTCACGTTGAGGTTCGCGGCGCCCGTCAGCGTCAGCGACCCCACCGTAAGGGCTTGTCCGGCGACGCCCAGCAGGGTTCCGCCGTCGTTGATGGTCACGGCGCCGAGGATGGATCCGTTGCCGCCCAGGGAGGCGCCGGTCGCCACGCTCACGGTCGTGTTGGCCAAGGAGCCGTCCACGAGAAGCGACCCGCCGTTGACGATCGTCGCGCCGGTATAGGTGCTGCAGCCCGTCAGGTGGGTGATGCCGGCCTCGACATCGACCTGGCCGATGCCGCTGATCGGCGTGTCGAAGACATAGTTGGTCGCCGTATGGTGGAACTCGACTTCCGAGGTCTTGGTCGACAGGAGCAGAATGCCCGCATCTAGCGTCCCCGGAGCCTGGGCGGTGGTGAGATTGCCACCGATGAACAGCTGGCCCTGGCCGAAGCCGATGCCGCCGAGCGTGAGGGTGCCGGTCCCATTGCCGACGGTCATCACGCCGCCGTTGTAGAGCCCGATCTGCGCCGACCCGCCGTTGCCGACGCTGACATTGCCACTGCTGGTCCACAGGGAGCCCGCGTCATGGACCACGACGCCGCCGGTCCAGAGGTCGGCTGTGGCGTCGTCGACCTCGCCGCCATTGGTGACGTTCAGCGAAAGCGTGCTTTTGTTGCCGTTGCCGAGCGACAGGGATGCGCTGTTGGTCCACATCGAGCCCGCGCCATCGACGAAGATCTGGGCTTTCGAGTTGGCCCCGAATGCAGCGGACCCGTTGACGTCGCTCAGCACCCCGCCGCTCCCGATGGAAATCGTCGCCAGACCCGCCGCGGCGCCGGTGAAATCGCCGCTCAGGGTCCAGTTGGAACCGGCGCCGGTGATGGTCAGATTGCCGGCGATGCCGATCCCGATCGCCGCGCCACCCGCCGTGCTGCTGACGGCGGCGCCGTTGGAGATGGTCAGGCTTCCAACGCCCTGATCGCCGACGAACAGGCTCCCATCGTGCCCCCAGAATGTCCCGTTGCCGTCCACCGTGGCGTCGCCGCTCGATCCGACCAGTTCACCAAGGTCGGCGCCATGGTCGGCCACGAAGGCGCCGCCGGTGACCGTCAGATGGCCTGCGCCGGACTGGCCGATCACCATGGTGCTGGCGGTGAGGAACTGTGATGACGCGCCGTCCACCGTCACATTGCCCGTGGAGCCCGGGTTCACTCCAAGGATGATCTGGCCCAACTGGCTGGCCGCGCCGCCGCCCATGACGTTGATCGTGCCGTTGCCGTCGATGCCGACCTGGACGCCGCAGGTGGCGTTTATGAACTGCGACCCGGCGCCTTGGATATTGAGGACCCCGACACCGGTGGCGCCATCGCCCAGGAGGGTCGGGCCGGCGCAGATGTTCTGATACATTTCGGTTCCGGCGCCGACGGTGACATTGCCGTGGCCAAGATCGCCGATGACCACGCCAGCGAAGTTCCAGCTCGACAGGTTGCCCGAGAGCGTGACCGCGCCATTCGCCGCGGGGCCGCTGCCGATGACGCTCGAAGCGCCGGTGAAAAGGGTGCTTTGATTGCCGACCACGAGGTCGCCGGAACCCAGGCCGCCGACCGTCACGCCGCAAACGCCATTGTCGAGCAGCGAGTTGTCGAGCTTGATCGTCCCTGCGCCGGTGACGCTCTGGCCCAGCGTGGTTGTGGAGCAGTTGGTGGTGTCGACTTTTCCGGAGGTGACATCGAGCTCGCCGATCCCGGTCGTCCCGACAATCAGTCCATTGTTTACCGTCAGCGGCGAGGCGAAGGTCCCCGGCACGGTGTCGGTCACGCCATTGATCGTTGTGCCGGCTGCGGCCTCTCCGGCCATTGCGGTGACCGCGAGCGCCGAGACGGTGGCCAGCAGGATGGCGGCGCGTGGCCGGTTCAGCCGGCGCGCGGCGATGGTCATTTGAATAGCCCCCGGTATGCGTACGCCAAGTCCTCGGCGAGGCCGGGACGGTGAAAACGGCGCGCAACCATCCACCGCCACGGCTTTGCCGTACCGTTGCTCATCATTCAAAGTATTGAGTCTGATACCGCTTCCAGATCAAAGAATCCGGGCAAACACAAAGCGCCATGGCGGCGATTGTGCTTGGTTGTTGCTCAAGCCGAGTCCCACTCAATTCATAACGACGGCGCGTGGATATCTACGCACGTCGCCTTGTCGCTAAGGTTGCTTACGGGGGCAAGTGCAACGAATGTTTTCGAGAGGCACGGAGTTGCATGAAGTTGCAAGGGCCGGCCGCCTTGATCGGGCTAGGCTTTCGGCGGCGTCTCGTACTCGGGGCCGCGGCTCATGGTGCGGGCGAGCGACATGTTCAGCAGCCAGTCGCCGCCGAGCGCCAGCGCGGCGGGGCCGAAATCCCGCACCAGATGCTTCTGGATGTGTTCGGGAACCGAGCCTTCGGGCGCCAGGGGGTTCTGCGACGCCAGTTCGGCGAAACGCGCGTCATCCGCCTGGCGGTCGCCGCTAAGTTGCCCCACCCGCTCACAGAGCATGGCGGTGGCCATCGGCGAGCGACCCTGGTCGAAGCCCGGAATCAGGGTCAGCCCATCGAACACGTCGACACGCGAGGCGCCGAGCCCGTTGAAGATCCCGAACAGCAGGCTGCCGGTGTTGACGTCGGCGCAGATGCTGTAGAGCTGGCCGTGCAGCGGGATCATCCACCCATCCACTACGGTTTCGGCGCTCCCCATGTTCAGCCGGAGCAGTCCGTTTTCGTCGCGCCGGATCATGCCGTATTCGTGCAGGAACCGACCCGTGCTCCGCGGATGTGGACGCGTGGAGCGAAAAAAGCCCTCATAGGCGTGGCCGCGCAGCGCCGCGGTAGAGACCATCTGGTCCCAGATGGCCAGCGGCAGGGCCCGAGGCGGCTCCGGCGGGCGCATGGCCGGAATGGCGCCGGGATCGACGCCGAACAGCGCCGCCAAACTCTCGACGCTGCGTTCCCAGTCCAGGGTGCGGAACCCCTCGACCCGGGTGGCGACCAGGGCCGACAGCAGCGACAGATTGTGCGCCGAGGGCTGGACGCTGCCCTTCAGCCAGCGGCTGACCACCGACTTGTCGATCGCCAGCTCGGAGGCCAGCTTGGCGGCGCTCATCGACAGCATCTTGAGGACAAGGCGGAGCTTTTCCGAAAATGGTGTGCCTGTCATAGCCCCTGCTGAACGACGCGCCCCTCAAAGGGGGATATTGTCATGCTTCTTCCAGGGGTTCTCGAGCTTTTTTCCCTTCAGGCTCTTGAGCGCCCGGGCGATCCGCCGGCGCGTTTCGCTGGGCATGATGACGTCGTCGATATAGCCGAGGCTGGCGGCGACGAAGGGGTTGGCGAAGCGGTCCTTGTACTCGGTCTCGCGCGCGGCGATGGCTTCGGGATTGTTCATGTCGGCGCGGAAGATGATCTCCACCGCCCCCTTGGCCCCCATGACCGCGATCTCGGCGGTCGGCCACGCATAGTTGACGTCGCCGCGGATGTGTTTGGAGCTCATCACGTCATAGGCGCCGCCATAGGCCTTGCGGGTGATCAGGGTGATCTTGGGCACCGTCGCCTCGGCATAGGCGAAGAGCAGCTTGGCCCCGTGCTTGATCAAGGCGCCCCCTTCCTGCCGCGTGCCCGGCATGAAGCCCGGCACGTCGACGAAGGTGACCAGCGGAATCGAGAAGGCGTCGCAGAAGCGCACGAACCGCGCGCCCTTGCGGGCCGCGTCGATGTCCAGCACCCCGGCCAGGGTCTGCGGCTGATTGGCGACGATACCGACGGATTCGCCGCCGATGCGGGCGAATCCGCATACGATATTCTTCGCCCAATCCTTTGCAATCTCAAAGAAGTCCGCCTCGTCTATGACCTTCAGGATCAGCTCCTTCATGTCATAGGGCTTGTTGGCGTTGGCCGGGATCAGGGTGTCGAGTGAGGCCTCCGCGCGGTCGACTTCGTCATAGGTCTCGCGCACCGGCGGCTTTTCGCGGTTGGACAGCGGCAGGAAGTCCACCAGCCGGCGGACCTGGTTCAGCGTCTCCAGGTCGTTCTCGAAGGCGCCGTCGGCGACGCCGGATTTCAGCGCATGGACGCGATAGCCGCCCAGTTCCTCGTGGCTGACCTCCTCGTTGGTGACCGTCTTCACCACGTCGGGGCCGGTCACGTACATGTAGCTGGTGTCCTTGACCATGAAGATGAAGTCCATGATCGCCGGCGAATAGACGTCGCCGCCGGCGCAAGGGCCCATGATCACGGCGATCTGCGGGATCAGGCCGGAACAGAGCGTGTTCTGCAGGAAGATGTCGGCATAGCCGGCCAGGCCCTCCACCCCCTCCTGGATGCGCGCGCCGCCGCCGTCATAGAGGCCGATGATCGGCGAGCCGACCTTGGCCGCCTGCTCGTAAAGTTTGACGATCTTCTTCGCATGCGCGCCCGAAAGAGAGCCGCCGAAGACCGTGAAATCCTTGGAGAAGACAAAGACGACGCGGTCGTTGATCGTGCCCCAGCCGGTGACAACGCCGTCGCCGGCGATCTTGTTGTCGGCCATGCCGAAATCTGTCGCCCGGTGCTCGACGAACATGTCGAACTCCTCGAACGAGCCCTCGTCCAGCAGGACGTCGATGCGTTCGCGGGCGGTGAGCTTGCCCTTGGCGTGCTGGGCCGCGATGCGCCGCTCGCCGCCGCCTGCCCGCGCCTGGGCGCGTCGCCGTTCGAGTTCGTCCAGGATGTGCTTCACTTAGGCAGGACTCCGCTCAGGCTTTGAGCGTGCAGGCGTAGACGCGGGGGCCGCGGGTGACAAGCCGGCGTGGCCCAGCAGCCACGATGCGACAGGTTGGCCCGACGGAAGCCGGGTGCGGCGTGCGTGCAACCCATGTGAACGCTTTCGAACCTAGGTGAGACCCGCCCCGTGTCCATAGATCCCGACCTGAAGGCTTCGATCGCCGCGACCCGGTTCGGCCTGGGCGCGCGTCCGAGCGAGATCGCCGCCGCCCGGCCCGACCCCGTCGCCTACCTCAAGGCGCAGATCCGCCCCGAGGGCGCCGACCAGCCGCAGGGCCAGTTCGAGACCAGCGCCGAGAACTTCGCCGGTCTGCGCCAGCTGCAGATGGACAAGCGCCAGGCCAAACTCGACGGCGACGCCAATGCCGACCCGGTCAAGCAGGCCCAGAAGATGATCCGCCAAGGCGCCGGCGGCGAGTTCATCGCCCGCGCCGCCCTGGCCAGCGAGACCGAGGCCGGCTTTCGCGAGCGCTGGGCGCTGTTCTGGTTCAACCATTTCACCGTCGGGCAGAAGAATCTGCAGACGGTGATCCTGACCGGCCCCTTCGAGCGCGAGGCCATCCGTCCGCACGTGTTCGGGCGCTTCGAGGACCTGCTGGTCGCCTCGTCATCGCACCCGGCCATGTTGATCTATCTCGACCAGATCCAGTCGATCGGGCCGGACAGCCAGTATGCGAACCTGGGCCACATGGGCTTTCCAGGTCTGAAGGGCCTTGGCGGCCTGAACGAGAACCTGGCGCGCGAGATTCTGGAGTTGCACACGCTGGGCGTCGGGTCCGGCTACAGCCAAGCCGACGTCACCGAGTTCGCCCGCGCGCTGACCGGCTGGAGCATCGTCGGGTTCAAGGAGCGTGTCGGCCAGTCCGGCGAGCCCGGCCAGTTCACCTTCCGCCAAGGCGCCCACGAGCCCGGCGTTCGCCATATCCTCGGTAAGGCCTATGCCCAGGGCGGCATCGATCAGGCCCACGCCGTCCTCACCGACCTGGCGACCCATCCGGCGACGGCCCACCATGTCGCCGTCAAGCTCGCCCGCCATTTCGTCGCCGACGATCCGCCGCCTGCCCTGGTCGCGCGCCTCGAGAAGAGCTTCAACGCCACCGGTGGACAGCTTGATAAGGTTGCGGAAACCCTGATCGACTCCGCCGAAGCCTGGTCGCCGGAAGAGCGTAAGTTCAAGACGCCCTACGAGTTCCTGATTTCCAGCTATCGCGCCGCCGGCGTGCCGGCCGGCCCGGAGATCGCGCCGGTGCTGAACGGCCTTGGACAGAAGCCGTTCAGCGCCCCCTCGCCGAAGGGGTGGTCGGAGGACGCGGCGGACTGGGCCTCGCCGGACGGCATCGTCAAACGCATGGGCTGGACGGAGGCCTTCTCGGCCCGGGTGGTCGCGGCCGACGCCCAGCCGATGCAGATCGCCCAGAACACCCTCGGCGCCCGCCTGACCCCAGCGACGGCCACCGCCATCCGTCGCGCCGAGTCGCGCACCGAGGCTTTTTCCATCCTGCTGATGAGCCCGGAGTTCCAACGCCGATGACCCGCTCATTCGATCTAAACCGCCGCTCCGCCCTGCTGGCCGCCTCCGGTCTCGGGCTCAGCGTCACCTTCCTCGGCCGCCAGGCCTTCGCGGCGTCCGAGGGCGACATGGCCAAGCGCAAGCTGGTGGTGTTCATCTGCCGCGGGGCCATGGACGGGCTGTCGGTCTCGCCGCCGATCGGCGACGCCAACTATGCCAGCCTGCGCGGCGAGATCGCCATTCCCGGCTTCGGCCAGCCGAACGGGGCGCTGAAGCTCGACGAGACCTTCGGCCTGCATCCCAGGCTCGAGACAGTCCACGCGCTGGCCCTGAAGGGTCAGGCGCGGATCGCCCCGGCCATCGCCACGCCCGATCGCGCCCGCTCCCACTTCGAGGCGCAGGACGTGCTGGAGACCGGCGTGCCCGAGGTCGACAATACCGGCTCCGGCTGGCTCAACCGGGCCATGGAGGCGCTCAGCGCCACGCGTAGGGTCGATGCGATGTCTGTTGGGGCCCAGGCCCCGCTCATCCTGCGCGGCAGGCTTCAGGCCGCCTCCTGGTCGCCTGGCGGTTATAAGGATCGCGACGCGCGGCTGCCGACCATCCTGACCGACCTCTATGCCGGCGATCCGCTGCTGTCTCCGGCGCTGGCCAGCGGCTTGGAGACCGAAGCCATGGCCCAGATCGCCACCGCCGCTCCGGCCGCCGACCCGATGATGGCCAGCGCGACTATGGCCGAGCCCATGGCCATGCAGCCCACGGCCGACACCGCCATGCAGACCGCCGGTGTCCAGGCCGCGCCGGGCGCCCCGGCCGCGCCGGGCGGCGCGCAATCGCTGCAAGGCTACGCGGCCCAGGTCGGACAGCAGGCGATCGACGCGGCGCGCAAGATCGGCGTCACCCTGGCCAAGTTCATGACCGAGCCGAACGGCCCGCAGATCGCCGCCGTCTCGCTGGACGGCTTCGACACCCACGCCAACCAGGGCGCCGCCGACGGCCAGCTGGCCAACCGGCTGCGCGGCCTGGACGCGGTGCTCGACGGCCTGTCCAGCGGCCTCGGGCCCGAGTGGAACAACACCGTCGTGGTGGTGGCCACCGAGTTTGGCCGCACAGCGCGCATCAACGGCACCAAGGGCACCGACCACGGCACCGCCTCGACGGCCCTGGTGCTGGGCGGCGGCCTTAAACCGGGCGGCCTGATCGGCGACTGGCCGACCCTGCAACAGGCGAAGCTGTTCGAAGACCGCGACACCGCGCCGACCATGGACATGCGCGCGCTGTTCAAGGGCGTCCTCGCCGAACAGCTGGGCGTCGATCGCCGCGCCCTGGACACGACGGTCTTCCCCAACAGCGCCGATGTAGCACCAGCGGCGGGCATCGTCGCCTGAGGCGGAGCCTCAATAGAACTCGTCAAGGGTTCGATAGAAGCTCAGCTTTTGCTCATCGATGGCGTCGAGCGAATAGTGCTCCATGAGCAGAGCCCGGGCATCGACGTCGGGGAAGTTGTGCGCGCCGGACCGAACCAGCAGGGCGAAGTCTTGATAGCGGTCGGCGACCCCGGCCAGGCCCAGATCGACCAGGCCGGCCGGACCGGCGTCCGCGATGATGAAGTTCGGCAGGCTGGCGTCGCCGTGGGTGAAGACCAGGTCCTCGGCCGCCGGCTTGGCGTCCAGCATCGCCTGCCACAGGTCCTCGACCGGTCGTCCCGTATGATCCGGATCGAACTCGCTCCGCGCGACCTCGCCTGCCTCCAGCCTTCGCCACGCCTCTGAGAGCTTTACGGCAAGCCTTTGATCGAGCGGGCAATCGTCGATGGGCAGGGCGTGCAGAGCGCGGAGCGCCTCGACCGCCGCGATCAAGCCGGCCTCGGCCCGTTCCGGCGCCAGATCGTGCAGCGCCGTCCCCGGTAAGGCCTCGACCAGCATGGCTGGTCGACCCTCAGCGGGGCCGGCCCAGAGCAGTCGCGGCGCCCCTGCCCGGCCGCCCAGCCAGCGCAGGACGGCGATCTCGCGCGCCAGCATCTCCCGGCTTATGCGCCGCGCCGGATCGCCGATCTTGGCGAAGGCGGGCGAGGCGCCGTCGATCCTGACTGTCAGATCGCCCGACATGCCGTGATCAAAGCGTTCGAAGCCGGACGGGCGCGGCCAGCCGGCCGCCGCGCGCAGCGCCGCGACCAGGGCGGCCGCCTCATCTTCGGACGTCATCGCCGTTTGCGCGGGCGGAAGGGCTCCGGGTTGGCTTCGGACTCATTGAACCCGAAGCGCTCGAAACCGGCCTTCATTTCCGGGCTGAGCGGTGCCTCGATCACCAGCATGCCGCCGTCGGGATGTGGCAGGCTGAGCCGGCGCGCGTGCAGTTGCAGCTTCAGGCCCGCCGACAGGGCGACCGAACCTTCATTGGCGTATTTCGGATCGCCTAGAATGGGATGGCCGATGGCCTTCATGTGAACCCTGAGCTGGTGCGTACGCCCCGTATGCGGCCGAAGCGCCATCCAGGCGGCGCGGTTGGCGGCGTGGGACACCGTCGCGTAGTCGGTCTCGGCCGGCTCGGCGCCGAAGTCCTTGGGCTCGGCAGGAACCACCATTTCGCGGTCGCCCACCCCCTTCTTGGCCAGGTGCAGCTCGATTACGCCCTGGCTGGGCCTGGGCTGGCCGGCGACGATGGCCCAATAGGTCTTCTCCGCCCGCCGCTTGGCGAAGGCGCCGGCGAGCCGCGCGGCGGCCACGGGGGTCTTGCCAAGCACCAGCACGCCGGTGGTGTCGCGGTCCAGCCGGTGCACCAGCCGCGGCCGAACCACCCCCTCGCCCCAGGCGCTGAGCAGCCGGTCGATGTGGCGGGTGGTCTTGGTGCCGCCCTGCACCGCCAGGCCTGACGGCTTGTTCAGCGCCAGCACCTCGTCGTCCTCGTAGAGCACCAGCGAGCGGGCGAAAGCCGTATCGCGGGGCGAGAGCCTGTCCTCGCGTTCGCCCCGCTCAGGCGCGTCCGGCAGCGGCGGCACGCGCACATGGGCGCCGACCGCCAGACGCGTCTCCGGCTTCACCCGCGCGCCGTCGACGCGGATCTGGCCCGAGCGGGTCAGTTTGTGGATCTGCACGTGGTTCAGGTGCGGCCAGCGGCGCTTCAGCCAGCGATCGAGGCGGCTGTCCTCCTCGCCGGGCGCGACCTCAAGGGTACGGACCTCTTTCTTGTCCATCGCCGCCTTATGCGACGCCGGCGGCGGATCGCAAACTGTCCGCCAGGGCCTGGAAGTCGGCGGGCGCCGGCGCGACCAGGCTCATCCGCTCGCCGTTGGGGTGCGGGAACGACAGCGCCGCCGCATGCAGCATCAGCCGTTTCACCGGCTGGCCGGCAAGCATCAGCACGCCGCCGTAGCGCGCATCGCCGGCGATCGGCCGGCCGATCGAGGCCAGGTGCACGCGCAGCTGATGCATGCGGCCGGTTTCCGGCCTCAGCTCCAGCAGCGCCGCGCCCTCGCCGACGGCCAGGGTGCGATAGCGGGTGCGGGCGGTCTCGGCGTCCGGGTGGTCGGGCGCGCAGATGCGCATGAAGGCCTCGCGGCCCTGTTCGTCGCGGCGCAGGGGCGCGTCGATCAGGCCCGCGCGCGGCTCGGGCGCACTGGGCGCGACGATGGCCTGGTAGGTCTTCTCGAAGCGCCGCCCCATCATCGCCTTGCCGAGAAAAGCCGCCGCCGGCTTGGTCTTGGCGGTGAGGATGACGCCCGAGGTGTCGCGGTCCAGCCGATGCACCAGCCGCGGCCGATTGCCGTTCGACTTGGCGAAGGCGAACAGCAGCTCGTCCAGCGTGTGAACCTGGCCCCGCCCACCCTGGCTGGACAGGCCGGACGGCTTGGCGAGCGCGATGATGTGCTCGTCCTCGTGGATGACCAGCGACCGGACGAAGGCGATCTCGTTGGCGGTGAGGTTGGGAGCGGAACCGAGTGAGCGTTTCGCCATTAGGCGCCCCTTCTCCCCTTGCGGGAGAAGGTGTCAGCGAAGCTGACGGATGAG
>CALAEG010000437.1 GCA_937890965.1 uncultured Caulobacteraceae bacterium
CTTGCGGCGCCAAGGCCCACGCCGCCGCGCTTCTCGGCCGCTTCGGCTGCCTTCGACGGGTCCTGGCGGCCGACATCGCATCCCTGTCAGCGATCGTGGACGCCGGCGTCGCGGTCGACCTTCAGCTGATCTACGACGCCACGCGCCGCCTCGCCGCGGCGGAGCTGCCGGCCCGCTTCGGCATCTCCTCCTGGTCCGCGCTGTTCAGCTATCTGAAGCTCACCATGGCGCACTGCGAACGCGAGGCGTTTCGTGTTCTCTTCCTCGACAAGAAGAACCAGCTGATCGCCGACGAGATCATGAACCAGGGCACCGTGGACCATGCCCCGGTCTATCCGCGCGAGGTCATGCGCAGGTCTCTGGAGCTGTCGGCTTCGGCTCTGATTTTGGTGCACAATCACCCAAGTGGCGATCAAACCCCTTCGGCCGCCGACATCGAGATGACGAAGCGGATCGTCGATGGCGGGCGAGCTCTGGGCATCGCTGTCCATGACCATGTCGTGGTCGGTCGCGCCGAGGTGGCCAGCTTCAAGGCGCTGGGGCTGATGTAGCCAATCCCGAGCCCGGGGCGGCGAGCCCGTGCCGTTAGGAGGGGAAAGGCAGGGCCGTGTTGGGTGCGCTCAATCGGAGCGCGGCAACAAGGATCATCCCCATGTCCGACACCGGCTGGACCAACCCTCGCGTCGAGAGTCTGAAGACCCTGTGGCTTGAGGGACTGAGCGCCTCTCAGGTCGCCAAACAGCTTGGCGGCGTCACCCGCAACGCCGTCATCGGCAAGATCCATCGCCTGGGTCTTTCCGGCCGGGCTGCCGGCGGGAACGCGCCACCCCGCGTCAGGACCGCCCGTGCTGTCCGAAGAGCCTCCCCGCCACCAGGCCGCCTGGCTGCGCCGCCATGCGCAGGCGCCAAGCGAGAGCCGGTCGTGCTTCAGTTCGAGGGACCTGGGCGGGTCCGGTCGATGGCCCAGCTTCACGGGCATATCTGCAAGTGGCCGATCGGTGACCCTCACGGAGCCGATTTCAGTTTCTGCGGCGAGGACGCCCCCGGCGATGGCCCGTACTGCGACGACCATCATCGCCGAGCTCACCGACCTGGGAAGGCCTCCCCGCTTGACCGCGACCCGACCGTTCGCAGGGTTCTTGCCGGCCTTGCCGCCTAGGGGTGGGCCTGGCGGCGATCGTGAACTGCGAGGCGGCCTGGCGCGCTCCAAGGTCATTGGCCGGGAATAGGGAGAGACCGGCGAGTTGCGAGGCGTCCCGTCGTGAAGGGGCGAAGCCCTCTGGCTCTAGTGACCTCGCCACCGTCCGCCACCCCCCACAAGGGACGCTGCGCTCAAAGCCCTTGTGGGGCGCGTCGGGCCGTCGGCGCGAGGCGGTCAGCGAGCCGACAGGCTCCGCACTCCCACTCCTGAAAGGGACTTTCCCAATGCAATTCGCCTCCTTCTCTCCCCTAGTGACCGGTCAGATGACCAACTTCGAGGCCCAGGCCTTGACGCTCGATGATCCCCGTCCCCATCCCCACGAGGACGCCCTGTCCCAACTCGGGCACGCCCTGATGAACGAGGTGCTCGATGTCTTCAGCGACACCGCCCTGGAAGACTTCCAGTCGATTGTTTCGGAGACCTTGATCGGCGCCTTCCACTCAGCGGGCCAGCGCATCGAACGCGAGGCAGACCGCGCTCGCGACGACCTGAACAGGCTCAGCCGTGACTTCGACGGATCGGAGATTGCCGATACCGAGATGCAGGAAGCGACCCGAAGAGCCCGCGCCGCGGACGTCGCCACGATGGCGATTGAATTCGTCCGGGACTCCGCCGCCGCCAGCTACACATCCGCGACTGGCGAGGTCTGGACGCCCTGGAGGGGCAGCGTGAAGGCCTCGCGCACCACGGCCGCCCTGATCGAAGCGCGGGACGCCATCCGTTCCAGGAAGGCCCGCAAGCACGCCGCAACCGATCCCGGCGCGACCATCATCGCCTTCCGAGCTTCGCCGATGGCCGATACGGCGGACGACGCGAACAGGATCTTCGACGCCCTGAACTGGGCCCAGACCCAGTGGCCCGACATGGCTCTGGCCACGACTGGAGCCAAGGGCGCCGAGAAGCTTGCCATCAAGTGGGCCAAGTCCAAGAACGTCACCCTGGTCCTGGCCAAGGCCGACTTCGACAAGCACGGGCGAGCGGCTCCTTTCCGAGCCAACGACGAGATGCTTGAACTCGAGCCGGTGTGTGTCCTCACCCTGGCAAACACGCTGAACCCGCAGCGTGGCGAAGGCATGAAGCCTTTCGGGCCAGCCCTCAACCTCGGCCAGAAAGCGGCCGAGAAGGGCATCCGGCACGTCATGATCAAGGCGCGGGCTTAGGCCCGCGTCAGCGGCGGCCTTCGGGCCGCCGCATATGACTGGCCACATACGGACAATTAGATTGCAAAATAGCGCTAAGTTGTCCATATAAGGACAATGTTGAAGACGTCCGCAGAGTTGGTGCAGGAACTCGCCGACCGGGTCAAGGTCCGGCGCTTGGCCATGGGCCTGCCCCAACAAGAGGCCGCGCAACGCTCCGGTATCGCCTATCGGACTTGGCGGCGCCTGGAGACCGAGGGCAAGGCCTCAATCGAGGACCTGATCAAAGCCGCGATCGCTCTGCGGTGCGAGGAAGCGCTGACGGCGCTTTTCCCCGAACCGGCGGCGGCCAGTCTCGATGACCTTCTCAGGCGTCAGGCAGGCGCCCATTCCGGCGCCAAGCCCGTCCGCGCCAAAGTTCGCGGCAGCGGTCCGTCATGA
>CALAEG010000438.1 GCA_937890965.1 uncultured Caulobacteraceae bacterium
CCGCCGCGGCCATGGATGACGCCCGCATCCTGCATGCACTGGCGCAGGCCCGGGCCATGGGCGCCGATGTCCACCGCTGCCGGATTGATTCGGCCTATGCCGCCGAGATCGCCACCCGGCTCTATGCGCAAAAGCTCGTCGCCATGTCTGGCGTTGTGCGCGGCATGGCGTTGTCAACCGCGATCGATGCGCAGGGGCTGCTGAACTACGGCCTGGCCCTGCAGCACCAGGGCCGGGCCGAGGAGGCCTGCCAGGTCTTTCGCGCCGCGGCGGAAAACTTCCCCTCGGCCGCCGCCCACCAGTTCCTGATCTACCCGCAGATGTTCTGTGAGGGTGGCGACGCCCGCCACTTCGCCGCGGCCCGTGAATGGACCAAGGCTTACGCCCCGGGCGCCGTGTCCGCTCCGCACGCCAACCCGGGCCGCGGGGGCCGCAAGCTGCGCATCGGTTATGTCGCGCCCCGGTTCGCGGGCTCACAGCTGATGCAGTTTATCGCGCCCTTGCTGGAAGCCCATGACCCGGAGGCGGTGAGCGTCACTCTCTATCCCAGTCATGCCGAGACCGAAGCCGGCTGGCCGTCATGGATCGATGTCCATGCCCTCGGCCAGCTCGACGACGCCCAGGCCGCCGCCGTGATCCGCCGGGACCGCATCGATGTCCTCGCCGACTGTTGGGGCCATACCGCTGGCTCGCGCCTGCCGGTGTTCGCGCATCGTCCCGCACCGGTGCAGGTCGGCTGGATCAACTTCGTGCAGACCACCGGGCTGGACCAGATGGACTATATCCTGCACGCCGACGCCACCGAGGCGCCTGCGGGGATAGCCGAGGTTTTCACCGAACAGATCTGGCCGATCGGGCCGGTTTTCAATGCCTTCCGGCCGGCCACCGGTCGTCTGCCGCCGGCGCCAACGCCAGCGCTCAGGACCGGCCAGGTGACCTTCGGCTCATTCAACCATCCGGCGAAGCTAAGCGACAGCGCGCTAGACGCCTGGGCCGCCGCCTTACGCGGCGCGCCGGCCTCGCGCCTGCTTCTGAAATACAGCTACTTCGCTGACCCCGTGCTCCAGCGCGTTACCCAGGCCCGCTTCGCCGCCCGTGGCGTGGCGCCCGAGCGCATCGTCTTCGCCGGCCACTCCAGCGGAGAGGCCTATTTCCAGGCGTTCCGGGAGATCGACCTGATGCTCGACGCCTGGCCGGCGCCGGGTTCGACCACCACTCTGGATGCGCTCTCCAACGGTGTGCCGGTGCTGGCGAGGGCGACGCCCGGCATTGTGGGCCATTATTCTCTAACTATTCTGGAGGCTTGCGGCTTGCCTGAGCTGATCGCAACCAACGCCGAGGATTTCGTCGCCCGTGCGATCGACCTTGCTCACGATGTGGACCGTCTTGACGCCGTGAGGGCCCGCGTTCGACCGGGCTTCGACCACGGCGCCTGCAGCGACGAGGCGGGCTTCACGCGACGGGTGGAGGCGGCGTTCGGCGAGATGTTCGATCTTTGGGTTGCTGGAGCCCGTGGAGAGCGCGCCCATGGATAGGTTCGGGACCTACGGCATTGCCGCGACCGCGAAGGGCGCGGAAGCCGCCGGCGCCTTTGCGCCCTTGCTTGAAGAGATCGCGGTGCGTGGCTTCGGCGCCCTGCCCTCGCTGCTGGACGACGACAAGGTCGACCAACTGAACGGCCTCATGGACGACGTCTATGCGCGCCAATGCGCCGAGGTCGGCGGCGAGACGGTGCTCGCCGGCATGAATGATGCCGACATCGCCCGCTGCCTGTTGGCCTACAGCGACGCCTATCTCGAGCTGGCGACCCACCCGACCCTGGTGGCGCTCGCCCGGGCGGTGCTGGGCGAGACTATCGTGCTGCTCATGCAGAACGGGGTGATCAACCGGCCTGGACGCCGGCAGTTCCAGACCCGCTGGCACCGAGACCTGAACTATCAGCACTGGGTCTGCAGCCGCCCGATCGCGCTAAGCGCGCTCGTCTGCCTCGAGGACTTCAATGCGGAGACCGGCGGCACCGCCTTCCTGCCCGGCAGCCACCTTGTCGAGCATTTCCCCTCCGACGCCATCGTCGCCATGTCGGAGGTGACGCCGGTCTTGCCGCGCGGCTCGGTGATCGTTTTCAACTCCATGGTCTTTCACCGGGCGGGAATTAACCGCTCCGGCCGGATCCGGCGCGCGGTGAACCACGTCATCGGCGCGCCCATCCTGGCGCAGCAGGTGGATATCCCCTCCATGCTCGGGGGCGAGGCACCGAGCGATCTTTGGCTTGCGGGCTATCTCGGCTACCGCTGGAACCCAGCGCGCGACGTGGCCGCCTGGCGCCGCCAGAGGATGGCGCCGGCCGCGAGCGTGCATAGCGCAGCCTAGCCGCCATGACCGAACCCTGGCGGAAGCTTGGCCTAGTGCTCGAGGCCTCCGGGGGACCGCTGAGCCGCAGCCACGCCATGCTGCCGACACCCCATGTGATGACGGATCGGGTGAGGGTTTTTTACGCGTCCTGCGACGCCGAGATGCGCGGTCGGGTCTTCTCCGCCGATTTCGAGCCGGAGCCGCCCTTCCACCTGATGGTTAGATCGCGCGATCCCGTCCTCGACGTCGGCCCGGACGGCGCCTTCGATTGCGACGGCGCCAACCCGTCGCAAGCCGTTGAAGTCGATGGCCGCCTGGCGCTGCTGTATATTGGCTGGCGACGCGGCCCGCCGGACGAGCCCTATACCCTGTTCGGCGCCCTGGCCTTTTCCGACGACCAGGGCGAAAGCTTCGAGCGAACTGATGCGCCCTTGTTCGCGCCGCGGCCCGGCGAGCGCCTGTTCCGCACCGCACCCTTCCTAGAGCGCCGGCCCGACGGCTATCGCCTGCTCTATATCGGCGGCGACGCTTTCGTGACCATGGAGACCGGCCGGCGAGCGCCGGTCTATAGCCTGATGGAGCTTACGAGTTCCGAAGTCTGGGGCTGGGAGGGGCCGCCCAAGGTCCTCATGGCGCCGGACCTGGCGCAGGGCGAAATCGGCTTTGGCCGCCCGGTCGCCTTCACCACCACCGAGGGGGTGCGACGCCTGATGATGTCGGTCAGGACGCGAGAGGGCTACCGCCTGGTCGAGATGGCAAGGGACTTTGATCCGAGACGGCGACCGCCGACTCAGGACGTCATCCCGACACCCTTGGATTCCTGGGAACAGCAGATGACCTGCTTTGGCGCGCTCTGCGTGGCAGGCGCATATGAACTGCTGTTCTACAACGGCGATGGCTACGGCAGGACCGGCACGGGCTTGGCGTGGAGGCCCGCGGGCCTCGGTCGCTAGGCGATTGTGGCCTTTGGGAGGGGCGCCGACCGTGCTTAACACTTCCTTCGTGTTAACAAGGTGAACTCGAAGCCGCCGTTGCGTCGTACTGATCTGACGGACCAGCCGACGCGGGACGCGATCCTTGGACACGAGCGCAGCGGACCGATTGTGGCGCCTGATGGGCCGCTACGACGAGGCTAACGAACAGCGGGCGAACGCGTGTCTCGTCGAACGGCTGGCAACCAGCGCCAGCCTCATGATCTTTGGCGCTGGTCAGAATGGACGTCTGGTTCTGCGCCTCCTTCGCGAGGCCGGACTGGAACCGGCAGCCTTCCTCGACGAGACACCGTCCAAGATCGGCCAAATCGTTGACGGGACGCCGGTTGTCGGACTGGAGGCAGCGGCGGCCGAGGTCGGGACAGTCGTTGTGTGTTCTATCTTCTCGCCGGGCTGCGACTATCTCACAATTGCCGCGCGATTAAGGTCGCGCCGGCTTGAAACCATCTCGCTATTCTCATTTCTCCGGGCTTTCGCCGCTAAAGACTTGCCTTTCTATTTCCTCGACTCGCCCGCCCAAGTTCTGGGGGCCCAGGCGGAGATCGCCTGGCTTGCAGATCGACTCATCGATCGCTCGTCCTTGGATCTGCTTTGCGCACAGATCGAGTTTCGCCTTTATCTGCGCCATGAGCGCCTGCCTTCGTGGACGTCGCACCGACAGCCCGCGCCGGGGACTTGGTCCAGGTTTGCGCTCATCGACGCCGGAGCATTCGATGGCGACACCCTTTTGCCAATGCTAGCCAATGACGCCGCGCGCGTGTCCATGGCGCTGGCCCTCGAACCTGACCCAATCAACTTCGCCAAGCTTGAACTCAACATCGCTGCGGCGGGGCCAGTCGTCATGCAGAAGACTAGGGCGTTGCGGGCCGCTGTTGACGC
>CALAEG010000439.1 GCA_937890965.1 uncultured Caulobacteraceae bacterium
GGTGCGCTGGCGCAAATCCTGGCCGGCCTGGTGCAGGTTGTCGTGGCGGGCGCCGCGACGGCCGTCCTCGTCCCGCTGCAGCATGGGCGCGAGCCAGGCCAGCATGGGTTCGGCGACGATCGGCGCGATGGCGCCAAGGGCGGCCAGGATCGGCCCGCTGGCCCCGACCGACAGCTCGCGCGTCTTGTGCTCGGCGGCATAGAGGATGGCCTGGGCCACCAGGGGCGCGGCATAGACCGGCGAGGGGTTCTTCACCGGCGCGCCGGTCAGGTTGCGGGCATGGTCCTTGTAGGGCGTGTCGATAGCCGAGGGCCGGATCAGGGTCACCGAGACCGGGGCGCCCTCGCGCATCAGCTCCATGCGCAGCACGTTGGTGAAGCCCTTCACCGCGTGCTTGGAGGCCGAATAGGCGCCCTGCAGCGGAATGGCCAGGTCGCCGAGCACCGAGCCGAGATTGATCAGGGCGCCGCCGCCCGGCCGCTCGCGGAAATGCTCGACCGCGATCAGCGAGCCATAGACCACGCCCCAATAGTTGGTCTCGAACAGGCGGCGCTGATCCTCGATCGGGGTCTGGGTGATCTCGCCGAAGATGGAGACGCCGGCGTCGTTGACCCAGGTGTCGAAGCCGCCGAAGCGAGCTATGGCCGCCGCGGCGATGGCGCGGACATCGGCCTCGACGCCGACGTCGGCGACCACATAGGCGGTCTTGGCGCCCTTGCCGGCCAGGTCGTCGCAGACGCTCTTCAGCGCCTCCTCATTGCGCGCGGCCAGCATCAGGGTGGCGCCCCGCGCGGCGGCGGCGCGGGCCGTGGACAGGCCGATGCCCGAGGTGGCGCCGGTGATCACCACCACCTGCCGATCCAGAGTCTTCAGCTTCAAGGGGCTGCGACTAGACGTCATGGAAGTCCTCCGACCCACGCGGACGCAACGACCTACCGCCATGCCGGTTCCGAGGGAAGGGCGGCCGCTCCAGATCCGTAGGGGGAGGATCTAGAGGGCCAGACGGCCTCTCCCCGCGCAAGCAGGGAGAGGCGTCTTGAGGATCAGTAGCCGTTGAGGCGCGCGTAGCGGTCGCGGTGGTAGGACTGGCCGCCGTAGGAGGCTTCGGCGGCGCGGGCGCGCTTCAGGTAGAGGCCGGCGTCGTGGGCGTCGGTCATGCCGATGCCGCCATGCATCTGGACCATCTCGTTGGAGACCAGGTGCAGGGTGTCGCCCATCTTGGCCTTGGCCAGGGAGACCAGCTCGGCGGTGTCCGGCGCGCCGTTGTCGATGGCGGTCAGCGCGGCCTCGACGCATGAGCGGGCCAGTTCCAGGTCGGTGAACATCTTGGCCGCGCGGTGCTGCAGCGCCTGGAAGGCGCCGATGACCTGGCCGAACTGCACGCGGGTCTTCAGATAGTCGAGCGTGACGTCGAAGGCTTGGTTCGCGGCGCCGAGCATTTCGGCGGCGAGGCCGGCGCGGGCGCGGTCGAGGACCTTTTCAAGCAGCTCGCCGCCCTTGTCGGCTTCGCCGAGCACGGCGTCGGCGCCGACCTCGACATTGTCGAACGTTACATTGGCCGCGCCGCGACTGTCGGCCAGCTTCAGCGCCTTGCGGCTGACGCCCTTGGCGTCGGAGGCCACCAGGAAGAGGGTGATGCCCTCCTTGTCGCCCGGCTTGCCGGAGGTGCGGGCCGAGACCACGTAGAGGCCGGCGGCCATGCCTTCGAGCACGAAGCTCTTTTTGCCGCTGAGGCTATAGCCAGAACCGCCCTTCTTGGCCGCGAGCGCGACCTTTTCCGGGTTGTGGTGCGGACCTTCGTCGACCGCCAGGGTGGCGACCAGTTCGCCGGCGGCGATCTTGGGCAGATAGGCGCCCTTTTGCGCGTCGCTGCCGCCGAGGATGATGGCCGACGCGGCGGCCAGGGCCGAAGAGAGCAGGGGAGAGGCGGTCAGCGTGCGGCCGGTCTCTTCCAGGATCAGGCCAAGGCTGAGATAGCCGAAGTCCGATCCGCCGTATTCCTCGGGGATGATGACGCCTGTCCAGCCCATCTCGGCCATTTCGGCGAAGGCGGCGGGGTCGTAGCCCAGCTCGGCGCCGGAATCCCGCATCTTGCGGAAGGCGGTGACGGGGGATTTTTCTTGCGTCCAGGTGCGGGCTGCGTCGCGCAGCATGCTCTGTTCTTCAGTCAAAACGGCCATTTTGAATCGTCCCTAGTTTGAAGTGCTGTTGACCGGATCGGGCAGGCCCAGGATCCGCTTTGAGATGATGTTGTTCTGGATTTCGTGGCTGCCGCCGAAAATGGTGGTCGCCTTGCCGCCGAGCCAACCGCGCACGGCGGCCAGCTCGTCGGAGGAGAAGCCTTCGCCCTCCCAGCCGAGACCCTGGTTGCCCATGATCTCGAGGGTGAGTTCGGCTTGGTCCTGGCCGATCTTGGTGCCGGCGTTTTTCATGATCGAGGTCGCCGCGCTCGGCCCCTGGTTGGAGCGGGACTCCACGATGGTGCGCATGGCGGTAAGCTGGAAGGCGCGCCGGTCCATGTCGTGGGCGGCGATGCGGCTGCGCAGGTCGGAATCGACGATGCGCCCCTTGTCGTCGACGCCGACATAGGTCTTGGCGAGGCTGGGCACGGAGCCGCCGACGCCGAACATGCCGCCTCCGCCTCCACCACCGCCACCTCCGGAAAGGCCGCTGCGTTCATGCTGTAGCAGCCGCTTGGCGATGGTCCAGCCGCCGTTCAGCGGCCCGACCAGGTTCTCTTTCGGCACCTTCACATCGGTGAAGAAGGTCTCGCAGAACGGCGAGGCGCCGGCGATCAGCTTGATCGGACGAACCTCGACGCCCGGGGCCTTCATGTCGATGAGCAGGAAGCTGATGCCCTCGTGCTTCTTCGACGTGTCGGTGCGCACCAGGCAGAAGCACTTGTCGGCCCACTGGCCGCCGGAGGTCCAGATCTTCGAGCCGTTGACCAGATAGTGGTCGCCCTTGTCCTCGCACTTTGTGGACAGCGAGGCGAGGTCGGAGCCGGCGCCGGGCTCGGAAAAGCCCTGGCACCAGGCGACTTCGCCGTGCGCGATCTGCGGGATGTGCTCTTTTTTCTGCTCTTCATTGCCGTACTCGAGCAGGGTCGGGCCGAACATCATCACGCCCATGCCGCCGATCGGGTTCCAGGCGCCGATGCGGTTCATCTCCTGCTGCAGCACCCGGCCTTGAGCCGGCTCAAGGCCGCCGCCGCCATAGGCCTTGGGCCAGGTCGGAACGCCCCAGCCCTTGTCGCCGATGCGCTTCTTCCACTCGGCCGCGTCGCCGCTGAGTTCCTCGCGACCTTCCAGGTACATCATCCCGCCCTTGCCCTTCAGCGCGGGCGGAAAATTCGCCTCGAGCCATTCGCGAGCTTCAGTGCGGAAGGCGTCCAGGTCGGCGCCTCCAAAATCTGCCATAGGGTTTAAGTCTCCTCGAAAACTAGGAAGCGGATTGGATCGGATCGGGCAAGCCCAGAATCCGCTTGGAAATGATGTTGCTCTGGATTTCCTGGCTGCCGCCGAAGATGGTCGTGGCCTTGCCGGAGAGCCAGCCGCGCACGGCGGAGAGCTCGTCGGCGGCGAAATCGTCGCCCTCCCAGCCCAGGCCCTGGTGGCCCATGATCTCCAGCGTCAGCTCGGAGCGCTCCTGGCCGATCTGGGTGCCGGAGTTCTTCATGATCGAGGTGGTGGCGCTGGGGTTCAGATTGCCCCTGGCCTCGTTCAGCACCCGTTGCATGGTCAGCGCGTGGGCGCGGGCGCTCATCATGTGGTTGGCGATGCGGGTGCGCAGATCGGAATCGGCGATGCGGCCGGCCTGGTCGAGCCCGACATATTTCTTCGCCATGTCCGGGATGCTGGCGCCGCCGCCCATCATGCGGCCGCCGCCCTGGCCGGAGCGTTCGTGCTGTAGCAGGCGCTTGCCGACGGTCCAGCCGCCGTTCAGCGGCCCGACCATGTCGTTCTTTTCCGCCCGCGCATTGGTGAAGAAGGTTTCGCAGAAGGGCGAGGAGCCGGCGATCAGCTTGATCGGGCGGGTCTCGACCCCCGGCTGATGCATGTCGATCAGCACGAAGCTGATGCCCTCGTGCTTTTTCGACGGATCGGTGCGCACCAGGCAGAAGCACCAGTCGGCGTATTGCGCGCCGGAAGTCCAGATCTTCTGGCCGTTGATCTCCCAGTGGTCGCCCTTGTCCTCGGCCTTGGTGGTCAGGGAGGCGAGGTCGGAACCGGCGCCCGGCTCAGAATAGCCCTGACACCAGCGCAGCTCGCCCTTCACGATGGGCGGGATGTGGCGCTGCTTCTGCTCTTCGGTGCCGTATTCGAGCAGGGTCGGGCCGAACATGCTGGTGCCCATCCCCGCCATGGGATTGGTCGCGCCGATGCGGTTCATCTCCTCCTGCAGGATGCGCGCTTCCTGGGGCGTGAGACCGCCGCCGCCATATTGTTTCGGCCAGGTGGGGGCGCCCCAGCCCTTGGCCGCCATGCGATCCTTCCAGAGCTTCAGGTCGCCGGTGGGCTTCAAACCGCCCATCATGATGGCTTCCTGGGTCGCTTCGGCATCGCGACGCAGCGACTGCGGATAATTTTCCTCCAGCCAGCTCCGCGCCTCGCCGCGGAAGGCTTCAACCTCGCTGCCGAAATCGGCCATGATCAATCTCCCTACGAATAATGTCAGTCGGACGGGCTCTAATCCCGCCACTCAATAGCGCTATTTCGGATCGGGCAAGCCTAGCACGCGCTTGGCGACCACGTTGACATTGACCTCCGACGTCCCCCCCTCGATCGAATTGCCCTTCGAGCGCAGCCAGCCGTGGGTGGCGGCGATCTCACCAGGGCTGAAGGCTTCGCCCTCCCAGCCAAGGCCCTGCGCGCCCATGGCCTCGACCATCAGCTCCGAGCGCTCCTGGGCGAAGGTGGCGGCGGCGTATTTGATGATCGAAGTCGCGGCGCTGGGGCCGTTGCTGACCCGGGATTCCGCCGCGACGCGAGCGATGGTCAGATAGAAGGCCTGGAAGTCCATCTTGTTCTTGCTGATGCGCGAACGCAGGTCGGGATCGTCCACCGCGCCGGTCTCGTCGACGCCGACATAGCGCTTGGCGATCTCGCCGAGGTCGCCGGCCGACCCACCGGCCCCGCCGCCGCCGCCGAATCCGCCGGAGATGTTCTGCCGCTCGTATTGCAAAAGGCGCTTGGCGATGGACCAGCCGCCGTTGAGCTGGCCGACCATGTTGTCCTTGGGGATCTTTACGTCCGTGAAGAAGGTCTCGCAGAAGGGGCTGTCGCCGGAGATCAGCTTGATCGGCCGGGTCTCGACGCCGGGCGTGGTCATGTCGATCAGCACGAAGCTGATGCCGTCATGCTTTTTGGTGGTGTCGGTGCGCACCAGGCAGAAGCACCAGTCGGCCTTGTTGGCGTAGGAGGTCCAGATCTTCTGGCCGTTGATCAGCCAATGGTCGCCCTTGTCCTCGCAGCGGGTCTGCAAGCTGGCGAGGTCGGAGCCGGCGCCAGGCTCGGAATAGCCCTGGCACCAGCGGATCTCGCCGCCGACGATCCTGGGCAGATATTCCTTCTTCTGCGCCTCGTTGGCGTATTCCAGCAGCACCGGGCCCAGCATCCAGACGCCGAACGAGGCCAGCGGCGTGCGATAGCCGCCGCGGGAGATTTCGCGCTCAAGCACCCGCGCTTCGGCCGCCGTGAGCCCGCCGCCGCCGTATTCCGTCGGCCATGTCGGTGCGGTCCAGCCCTTGGCCGCCATCCGGCGCATCCAGACGATCTGCGGGTCGTCGCTGCCGGCGAAGGCGCGGCCGCCCCACACGGCTTCGGGGTCGCTCTTGACGTTCGGATCGCGCAGTTCGGCCGGGTACTCAGCCTTCAGCCACTCGCTGACCTCGGCGGCGAACGCCTCCAGCTTGTCGGCTCCAAAATCAGCCATCCGGCTCCTCGAAAATGGGTTTTTGTTTCTATTTTGCAGCCTAACTTACTCCTGGCCAGGACGCGAGCAAGCCGGTTCGAACACCTGTTTGATTGACGTCGCGGCCGCTTGGCGACCCGCCTCGCGTCATTTCGCCCGCCCGCGTGCCTCGGCGCACGGCAGCGGCTATATTGGGAGCTTCCGAGGTGAATCAGGGTCCTGCATGCGCGTCCTAGGCGATTTGAAACCGGCGGCCCTGGAGGTCGGACCGCTGGTCTCGGCGGCCTTGGCCGTGGCCGCAGGGGTCATGCTGCTGGTCTCCGGCGCGTCGCCTTCGGATCCCGAGCGCTTCACTTGGCTGGTGCGGGTCATGCCGCTCTGGTTTGTCGAACTCAGCCATTTCGTCTCCAGCATACTGGGCCTGGTCCTGGTGCTGCTGGCCTTCGGGCTTCGCCGCCGGCTGGGCGGGGCCTGGCTGGCCAGCGTGGTGGTGCTGGCGGTGGCGGCGGTGCTTGCGCTGCTCAAGGGGTTCAACTGGGAGCAGACCGCCGCGCTGGCGGTCATCTGCCTGATCATCCTGCCGCTGCGCTCGGCCTTTCCGCGCAAGTCGCGGCTGATGCGCATGGAGATCACCCCGGGCTGGCTGTTTTCGGCCTTCGCGGTGGTGGCGGGCGCCGCGGCGCTGGGGCTCTGGTCCTTCCGCCATGCCGACTATTCCGACACGCTTTGGTGGAAGGTGATGGCCGACGCCGACGCCTCACGCTCGCTGCGCGCCTGGGCGGGCGCGGCCATCCTGCTTATGGCGGTGGGGCTCTGGCGCATGGTCGCCACCCCGGCCACCCCGCCCATCGTCGGCGACGACGATCCCGACCTCGAGCGCATCCGCGCCATCCTGGCCAAGGCCGAGGCGGCGGAGCCCCAGGCCAATCTCGCCCTGCTTGGCGACAAGCGCTTCTTCTTCTCAGGCAGCGGCGAGAGCTTCCTGATGTTCAGTGTGCGCGGCCGCTCCTGGATCGGGCTGGGCCCCCCGGTCGGTCGCCGCGACGAGCGCATGGAACTCTACTGGCGCTTCCGCGAGCTGGCCGACGCCCATGCCGCCCGCCCGGCCTTTTACGCGCTCGGACCGGAAGACCTGCCCGATGTGGTCGAGCTCGGCTTCTCCATCCAGAAGATCGGCGAGTCCGCCACCGTGGCGCTGGACAGCTTCTCCATTAGCGGCCGCCGCCGCGAGGTGCTGCGGCGCAACTGGCGCAAGGCCGGCGAGTTCGGCGCGGAGTTCGCCGTGCTGACCCCGGAGGAGGTGGCGGACGTCACGGCAGAGCTGAAATCGGTCTCCGACGCCTGGCTTGAGCACCATTCCGGTGGCGACAAGAGCTTTTCCATGGGCGGTTTCTCGCCGCGCTATGTTGGCGAATTCCCGTCAGCCGTGGTGCGCGTCGATGGCCGCATCGTCGCCTTCGCCACCATCTGGGCCACGGCCGACCGTTCCAGCTTCTCCATGGACCTGATGCGCTATGCCGACGATGCGCCCAAGAACGTCATGGACTTCCTGTTCGTCGAGCTGCTGCACTGGGGCCGCGCCCAGGGCTATGTCGCCTTCGCCTTCGGCGGCGCGCCGCTGGCGGGGCTGGAGGACCGGCCGCTGGCGCCCATCCTGTCGCGGGTCGGGCGGCTTTTGTTCGAGCGCGGCGAGGAACTGTACAATTTCCAGGGCGTGCGCCGTTACAAGGACAAGTACGACCCGGTCTGGCAACCACGCTACATCGCCGCCCCGCACAAATGGGCCATTCCGGGCCTGCTGGCCGACATCGGCCTGTTGTCCTCCGGCGGCGTCTCAGGCCTGACGCGGCGCGCGCCGAAAGAGGAGCCGGCCTCCGCGCCGGCCATTCCCGAGGCGGCCTGAAGGCCTCGTCCCGCCCCGGATCCGAACCATGACCGACGCCGTCACGCCTGAGACGCTTCCCGCCTGGGCGCTTGGCCCATTCGCCAGGCCCGAGCGGATTCTCGCCGAACGGGCCCGGTCCGCCCGCCGTGCTGACCGAGGCGGGGATCGTGCTCATCTACAACGGCGCAAACCACCCTGAGGTCGGCGCGCCGAACACGCCGGCCCGCGCCTATCAGCCGGGCCAGATCCTGCTGGATTCAAGCGATCCGACCGCGGTGATCGCGCGCATGCGCGAGCCGTTCCTGCGCATCGACCCCGCTGAAGCCGACGGGCAGGTGGGCAATGTCGTGTTCGCGGAGGGCCTGGTGGCCTTCAACGGCGCCTGGAGGCTCTATGTCGGCCTGGCCGATTCCCGGCTGGGCGTCTCCACCGCGCCGATGCATCGCTGAGGGAGACGCCGGGCGCCAACGCCGCCTCTTGCTGAACCGGGCGCGTTGGATCAGCCTGTCCAGCCTCTGAGGAAGCCCATGTCGCAACATCCCTCTCTGGCCCTGATCGGGCTGCTCGCGCTGGCCGCCTGTTCCAAGCCAGCCGCCAACAACGGCGCCGCCAGCGGTTCGCCTCAGCCGGCGGCGGTCGCCAGCGCCCCGGCAGGCAATCCTTGCGACCGCAAGCTCATAACGACGGCCGATATGGCCCCGCTGTTCAGCGAGCCAATTACGAGCGCGAAAGCGTTGGCGGGTGATCCGCAATCCTGCGTCTTCGAGACGGCGGGATTCTCGTCAGGTCATGTCAGCCTTCGTCCTGGCCTCGGACACATGTCGATCGACATGATCCTTTCGGGCAAGACCAACCAAACCGTGACGCCATTGTCCGGCGTTGGCGATCGCGCAGTGTGGGACGCCACACTCAAGGAAGTCGATGCGGAAAAGAATGGCGACCTCTGCGAGGTCGGCGTTATCGGTCCGGCGACGTCCGGCGCCACGGCTGAAAAGGTCGGCGCCATCTGCAGCAAGATATTCGCCGCCGGCTAGAGCGGGGCGACCCTAGGCCAGGCTTGGCGCCCGGGCGAAACGCCGCCCGGGCTTGGCCTTTTAGCCGTTGACGGCGTCCTTGAGGACCTTGGCCGCCTGGAAGACCACCTTCTTGGAGGCGGCGATCTGGATGGCCGCGCCGGTGCTCGGATTGCGACCGGTGCGGGCGGGCTTGGACTGCACCTTGAACTTGCCGAAGCCGGGCAGCGAAACCTCTTCGCCCTTCTTGGCGGCGTCGCGGATGGCGTTGAAGACGCCATCGACGATGGCTTTCGCCTGGGTCTTGGTGATCTTGTCGTCGTGGGCGGCGATCTTGTCGACGAGTTCGGCGGTGTTCATGGGTTGGGTTCCGTTGCGAAGAATCAGAAATCGAACCCTGCCAAGCCTTTTGCCCGCTGTCACGGGCTCATCTGCCGGCTGCATCCATCGAATTGAGTCATCCGGCCGGTGCATGGCATGGTCATCGTCCCGGCGATTCCGCTCCAAGGAAGACAAGGCCCATGCGTTTTGCATCGATCTGCTGGCTCGTCGCCCTGGCCCTTAGCGGTGTGGCGCAGGCCCAGGCGGTCGTCGTCAAGGGGCCGCGAGGCCGGGTCGAGACGGTCAGCGCCGCCGACATCCAGGCCATGCACCGGGCCAGCGTCACCGTGCCCTACGGGGACAAGGCGACCTTCACCGGCGCGGTGATCGGCGACCTGCTGGCCGAGGTCGGCGCGCCGTCGGACGTGCGCCTGCACGGGCCGCCGGTGAACCAGATCGTCATCGTCACCGGCCAGGACGGCTTCACCACCGTCCTGTCGCTGGCCGAGACGGAGAAGAGCTTCCGGACCGAACCGATCATCCTGGCCGACCAGGAGAACGGCAAGCCGCTGGACGCCAAACAGGGGCCCTACCGTCTCGTGATCGGCGGCGAACTGAAGCCGGCGCGCTCGGTCTATGCCGTGATCGAGATCGAGCTTCGCCCGGTCAACACCAATGACCCGTCCAGCAAGGCTGCGCCGTCTATGGGCGCGCCGCCAGCGCCCGAGCCAACCGGGCCACACGGCCCGTGATGGTCAGCGCCGTCCCGATCACGATGGCGATCAGGCCGGCGACCATGACCAGCCCATGCCCGCCCCACAGCGGTTCGACCGCGGCGACCAGGCACAGAATGGTCAGGGCCGCCATGCGCTGCTGCTTGGCCATGGGTCCGGAAAAGTCCGCGGGGAAGCCCATGCCGCGGCCCAGTTCGCGCACATAGGCGGTCAGGAGGGCCAGCGACCCGGCCAGCCAGCCGAGGTTCGGCCCGAGATTGTGACCAAGCCCGTAGGCCGAGTAGCCGGCGCCGACCAGGAACATCAGGTCGGCGATGCGATCCGGCAGTTCGTTCCAGATCGGCCCGGTCTTGGAGCCCTCGCCATGCTCCACGGCCACCATGCCGTCGAGCAGGTTGCACAGGAGCCGGCCCTGGATGCAGGCGGCGGCGACGATCATCGCCACCGGCCGCACCCAGTCGGGCATGACGCCGGAAACGGCCAGAAGCGCGCCGCCGAGCACGGCGAAGGCGAGGCTGGTGGCGGAGATCAGGTTCGGCTGCACCTGCGCCTTGGCCAGGGTCGCGGCGAAGCGCTTGGCCCAGCCGGTGTCGCGCGCCCTGATCGGCCTTCGGTTTTCCAGGTCCGTCATGCGATCGCCCCCGCCGTGCGGCTCCGCGCTACCGCCCAGCTATAGATCCAGGCGTAGGTCGAGGAGACCGCATAGGGAAGCGAGATGGTCGCCAAGACGTTCCGCGTGCCGGCCAGAATGTGCGCGCCGACCAATATCGCAAGGATCACCGCGCAGCTGATCGTCGGCGGGACGATTACGGCCCTGACGCCGGTCAGCCTGGCCGAGGCGGCCTCCAGGAAGCGCTTCAGCCCCAGCGTGATGCCGCCGGACAGCGTCCCCTGCACCAGCCCGGCGATCAGGGCGTGGCTCAGGCCCGCCGAGCGGTTGGCGAACACCGCCCATGCGCCCATGGCCAGGAAGGCGAAGGCGACATGCACCACGCTCGATCGCGCCAGGGTGGCCAGACTTGTCGGCATGGATGCACGGTTGTCGCCGGCCGGCCGCGCGTCAAGAGCCGAACAGACTTGACCGCATCCGGCATGCGGCCATGCTGACCCCGGCGCGACCGCGCCCGGAACCGCCGTCATGACGCTCCCGCCGTTGTTCGCGGCCCTCCCGATCATTCCGGTCACGCCGCCCTTGTTCTGGGGCATGGCGGGCGTGCTGGGCCTGCTGATCCTCGGCAGCATCGCGTCCCTGGCCCTGCCGATCCTTCAACCGGAGAAGGATCACACCAATCTGCGCCAGCGGATGGCGAGCTGGTGGGTGATGACGGTCTTGGTGGGCGCGGCCCTGCTGTTCGGCTGGATCGCTACGCTCTGCCTCTTCGCGGTCATCTCCTTCATGGCGCTCAGGGAGTTCCTGTCGCTGGCGCCGCTGCGCCGCGAGGACCGGCTGGTCATCCTCCTGGCCTATCTGGTCATTCCGGCCAGCTACGGGCTGCTCGCGATCAACCGCTACGGCATCTATCTGGTCTTCATCCCGGTCTGGGCCTTCCTGGTCGCGCCCTTCATCCTGGCGGTGATCGGCCAGACCCGCGCCTATTTGAGGACCACGGCGATCTTCAACTGGGGGCTGGTGGCCTGCGTCTACAATATCGGCTTCGCCGCCTATCTGGCGCGCACGCCGTTCAGCCAGGCGCCCCAGGCCGGCGGGGCGGGCCTGGTCTTCTTCCTGCTGCTGGCCACCGAGGCCAACGACGTGGCGCAATATGTCTGGGGCAAGCTCACCGGCCGCCACAAGATCATGCCCAAGGTAAGCCCCAACAAGACCTGGGAGGGCTTTCTCGGCGGCTGGGCGACCACCGCCCTGCTGGTCTGGTTCCTGGGCCCCTTTTTCCTGCCGATCAGGGGGTGGCCGTTGGCGGTCATCGCCGCCTCCCTGCCGCTGGCGGGCTTCGCCGGCGACGTCACCATGTCGGCGATCAAGCGCGACCTGGGGGTCAAGGACACCAGCCGCAGCATTCCCGGCCACGGCGGGGTGCTCGACCGCATCGACAGCCTGACCTTCACCGCGCCGCTCTATTTCCACCTGATCATCTTCTTCGCCTTCTCTCCGCTGCCATGGCCCTGATCCGCCTTCTGCTGCTGACCCTGTTCGCTAGGCCCCTGGCCCGCTTCATGACCGGGGCGGACGTCATCGGCGCCGAGCACCTGCCCAGGACCGGCCCGGCCATCATCGCCGCCAACCACAACAGCCATGTGGATACACTGGTGCTGCTCACCATCTTTCCGGCCAGGCTCGTGCCGCTGCTGCGCCCGGCGGCGGCGGCCGACTATTTCCTGAGAGGCCCGCTGATCAGCTGGTTCTCGCGCGAGGTGGTCGGGATCGTACCGGTGGAGCGGGCCCTGGCGGGCTCGGGCGCCGACGTCCTGGCGCCCATGCGCGAGGCCCTGGCCTCCGGCCACATCGTCATCCTCTTTCCCGAGGGGACTCGCGGCGACGCCAGCGACGAGATGGGCGTCTTGAAAAGCGGCATAGCCCGCCTGGCCCAGGACGTTCCCAACGCCCCGGTCATCCCGGTCTGGATCGAGGGCGCCGGCCGCGTCCTGCCCAAGGGCGCGGGCATTCCGGTGCCGATGAACTGCACCGTGCTGATCGGCGAGCCCGTACCCTGGACCGGCGATCGAACCGGCTTCATGGACGCCCTGCGCGAGAGCCTGATGAGGCTGAAGGCCGAGGCCCCGCCGCAGCGCTGGAGCTAGCCGCGCCGCCCGCGGCCGCCGGGCCGGGTCGGTGGCGGGGTCCAGCCGCGCGCCGAGGGGCCTCGCTGGTTCAGGCCGCCGCGCCAGTCGCCCCGGCCGGGCGGCGGCTGGCGTTTCGCCGCCAGCTTCTGCTCGATCACCGACCGAGCAGGGACAGCGTGCGCGACCGCCCTGGCATGGCGGATCAGGTCCAGAGTCGCGGCCGCTTCGTCCGGATCCGAAGCTTGGCGGAAATAGGCCGCCAGCGCCGCCCCCTCGTCCGGCCGTCCCTCGCGCTCGCGCCAGGCGCGTTCGATCAGGCCGGCGAAGCGCGGCTCCAGCCTCTGCTTGGCGAAGGTGACAGCGGTCTTCTTCGAACCGATACGGCCGGTGGCCAGGGCATAAAGCATCCGTCCGACCATCAGGGCCATGAAGCATTGGACCCACATCTGCTCGCTGATCGCCGGCTCATCCATCAGGTCGAGCCTGTCGAGGACGGCCCCTACTTCCTTGCGCAGGGCCTCGCCGGGCACGGGATCGACCAAGCCGCGCGCTGGCGGGCCGGCCATGGCCACGCCCTTTTCGCGCAGGATCCAGCGCACGACCTGGGTGTTGTCGTGCTCGGAGCGGACCAGCACCCGTTCGCCGTTGCCGAGGAAGAGGAAGGGATAGACGCGCGGGGCCATCCCGCTGGTCCCCGGATCGGCCCAGGTGTCCGGTCTGGGCTCGCCCGGCGGATCGCGGGGCGTCGTCGACCAGCGCCGCAGGATGGCCTTCGGCGCATAAGACCCCTCCAACCGCGTCGCCCAAGGGCTCGGCAGGGCATGCAGGTCATCGTGCATGGCCTGAAGGTCCGGGACCTGGTCCGGCGGAACGTCTTCGTGCGTGACGATCATGAAGTCGACGTCGCTGTGCGTGTCGAAGTCGCCGAGCGCGAACGAGCCCTGCAGATAGGCCCCGACGAAGTTGTCGGCGAGCAGGGTCCGGGCGCGCTCGACCAGCTCGGCCAGGACGGCGTTCAGGTCGGCATAGGGGGTAGGGCGGCGCGAAGACGCGCTCTGGCCTTTGAGTTTCGGCATGGGTGAAATTCCGTCAGTCGAATGAATGCGGACCGTTTCGCGGCTCTTCGCGCGCGGACGGTGGTTGTGGCGCGGGGTTGGACCCCGGCTACTCTGGGCGCTTCAAACGATTGATTTCACACATCTGGGCTTCGAAACCTCACTCGAAGCGCAAAGCTTAACCGCCCCGGCCGCGGCGGGCAAGCCAGCGGCATATGGTCGGCCGGGGCGCGGTCTGTTAGGTCGTTTTTCCAAGAACAACACGCCTGGGAGAACGCCATGAGACTGAGCCAGCCGCGCATCGCGCCCCTTGCGGTCGCCGACCTCGATGACGACCAGCGTGAGGCGCTAGCCACGGTCATGCGCGACGGGCGCGCGCCGCTGAACATCTTCGCCACCCTGGCGCACGCACCCAAGGCGCTGACCCGCTTCCTGCAGTGGGGCGACTATGTGCTGTCGCGGCGCAACAACCTGCCGGCCCGCGAGCGCGAAATCCTCATCCTGCGCGTCGGCTTCCTTTGCAAGTCGGGCTACGAGTTCGCTCAGCACAAAGTCATCGGCTTGCGCGAGGGGCTGAAGGAGCACGACATCGAGGCGATCAAGGAGGGCGCGTCCTCGATCAACTGGAACCCGGCCGAGGCCTCGCTGCTGCGCGCCGCCGACGAACTGGTGTTCGAGCATTGCATCAGCGACGCCACCTGGGCCGATCTGACCCACCATTTCGATCAGAAGCAGTGCATGGACGTGGTCTTCACCACAGGCCAGTACACCCAGGTCTCGATGATGCTGAACAGCTTCGGCGTGCAGCTCGATCCCGGCCTGACCCTCGATCCCGACCTGAAGGCCTGACGGTCATGGGCGAGCGGCTGAAGGACAAGAGCGCCATCGTCGTCGGCGCCGGCCAGACCCCGGGCGAGACCATCGGCAACGGCCGCGCCATGGCCATCCTCTTCGCCCGCGAAGGCGCCAAGGTGCTATGCGTCGACCGGGTCATGGAGCGGGCGGAAGAGACGGCGGCGATGATCGCGGCCGAGGGCGGCGAGGCTTCCGCCTTCGAGGCGGACGTCACCGACGCCGCCCAGGCCGCCGCCATCGTCGCGACCGGCGTATCGAGGTTGGGCGGCGTGGATGTCCTGATCAACAATGTCGGGATCGGCGGCTCGGCCGGCGGCCGCGACGGCCCGGCGCAGCACGCCGACGAGCCCGCCTTCGACAAGATTCTCGAGGTCAATCTCAAGGGCCAGTGGCTGGTCTGCAAGGCGGTCATCCCGGTCATGCGCGAGGCCGGCGGCGGGGCGATCGTCAATATCTCGTCGCTGGCCTCGCTCTCCGGCGGCAACCAGATCGCCTACGAGGTCTCCAAGGCGGGCGTGAACCGGCTGACCACCAGTGTGGCCTCCGCCAACGCCAAATACCGGGTGCGCTGCAACGCCGTCCTGCCGGGACTGATGGACACGCCGATGGCGGTCGTCGGCATATCCAGGGCCAGCGGCCGCAGCGCCGAGGAGGTTCGCGCCGGCCGCAATGCGCGGGTGCCCATGGGCGAAATGGGCACGGCCTGGGATACGGCCCATGCTGCCCTCTTCCTCGCCTCCGACGAGGCCAAGTTCATCACCGGCGTGCTGCTGGTGGTCGATGGCGGGATGCACGTCCGATGAGCGCCGTTGAGCAGGTGCGCGAGGCGCTGACCAACGGCCTGGCCGAGGCTGACCTGCCGGGGCTGGTCGCCGCGGCGCGGTTGCCGAACGGTGAGACGGTCGAGGTCTCGGTCGGCGTGCGCGGGGTGGACAATCCGGCGCCCCTGACCACCGACACCCTGTTCTGGATGGCCTCCTGCACCAAGGCCCTGACCTCGGTGGCGGCGCTGCAGCTGGTCGAGGATGGCCGCGTCGGGCTGGACGATCCGGTCGGCCGCTGGCTGCCCCAGCTGGCCGCGCCCAAGGTGCTGAAAGGCTTCGACGCGGCGGAAAAGCCGATCCTCGAGACCGCAACGCAACCGATCACGCTGCGCCGGCTGCTGACCCACACATCGGGCTTCGCCTACGCGTTCTGCAGCACGCCGCTTACCCGCTATTACGCCGCTGCCGGCGAGGCCGCCGCCCAGGGCGTGGCGCCCGACCCGGTGCTGGTGTTCGAGCCCGGCCAGGGCTGGCAGTACGGCATCGGCATCGACTGGGCGGGCAAGCTGATCGAGGCGGTGAGCGGCGAGAGCTTCGACGCCTATATGCGCCGCCGCGTCTTCGCGCCGCTGGGCATGGACGACAGCGGCTTTTTCCTTAATGACGACCAGCGTGCGCGCCTGGCCTCCATGCACGCGCGCACGCCGGACGGGAGCCTCGCGCCCATGCCCTTCGGCATGCCGCCCGAGCCCTATTTCGGCATGGGCGGCGGGGGGCTCTATTCCAATCCGAGCCAGTATCTGCGTTTCCTGGACTCGATGCTGGGCCGCGGTCCGCAGCTACTCAAAACCGCCCACCTCGAAGCCCTCTGCGCCAGCACGATCGAGGGCGCCGAGATCGGCGTGCTGAAGAGCATCCAGGCGAACACCTCGAACACCTTCGATCCCTTTCCGGACGCGGCCAAGGCCTGGACCCTGGGCTTCCTCGCCAACCTGGCGCCGGGGCCGAATGGACGGGCGGCCGGCTCACTGGCCTGGGCCGGGCTCTCCAACTGCTACTACTGGATCGATCGCGCATCGGGCGCGGCCGGCGTCATGTGCGCCCAGTTCCTGCCCTTCGCCGACCCCCGCGCCCTGGCCGCCTTCGGAGCCTTCGAACGCGCGGTCTATGCGGCTTAAGAGGACCTATTCATGGACGTAATCTTGTTGGGCACCGGTTCGCCCATTCCCAGTCCCAACCGGGCGGGCCCAGCGACCCTGGTCAGGGCCGGCGGGGTGAACCTGCTGACCGACTGCGGCCGGGGCGTGGTCATGCGGCTGGCGGCGGTCGGCGTGGCGCCGGCGGCGATTTCTGCGGTGCTCTTAACCCACATGCACTCCGACCACATCACCGACCTGAACGACATCATCACCAGCCACTGGGTGATGAACCCGGCGCCGGTCCCGCTGAAGGTGTTCGGGCCCAAGGGCGCCAAGGCCCTGGTGGAGGCGACGCTGGCCATGCTGGCCTTCGATGTCAAATACCGGATCGATCACCATGCCGATCTGAACGCCGGACCCAATGTCGAGACCACCGAGCTGGAGCCGGGCGACAGTTTCAGCGTCGGCGACTGCGCGATCTCGGCCCACCAGACAGACCATTCGCCGGTCTTCCCGACCCTGGGCTATCGCATCGAACAGGGTGGCGGCGTCGTGGCCTTGGCCGGCGACACGGTGCCGTGCCCGGGGCTCGACGAACTGTGCAAGGGCGCCGACATCTATGTGCAGACGGTGATCCGCGACGACCTGGTCAGGCGCGTTCCCATGCAGCGGCTGAAGGACATTCTCGACTACCATTCGACGGTGGAGCAGGCGGCGCAGACCGCCCAGCGCGCCGGGGTGCGCACCCTGATGATGACCCACTATGTGCCCAACCTCATGCCAGGCCAGGAAGAGCAATGGCGCGAGATCGCCCGCCCCCACTTCACCGGCGAGATCGTGCTGGGCGACGACCTGACGTCCTCGTCGGTGGCGGCGAAATAGGCTCGAAACACTATTTTCCGTCATGGCCCGACTTGTTCGGGCCACCCATGATCGCCGGCGGATGTGGGTGTTCAGGGGTGCTGCTGAGGCGCCCATGATCACCGTCGAACGTGAGCGACCATGGGTCGCCCGAACAAGTCGGGCGATGACGGAAATATTTACGGCGTAACCACCGGGAAGTTCGGCGTCAGGGGTTCGATCAGGTCGATCAGGGCGGCGTAGAGCCCAGCATCGCCCTCGATGACGATGTCGCCGGACTCCACCCGCGAAGCCAACGGAATGCCGGCGAACAAGGTCAACAGCAGTTCGGGCCGCTTCATGCGCACGGTGGCGCCGGCGCCGGCCTCGTGGACGCCCAACTCATGCACCAGGACGCCGTTTTCGACGCTGATCAGGACCACCTCATCCCGGTCGGTCAGCGCCAGATTGATCTTGAAAGCGCGTGCGGCGGCCTTGTCCGGATTAACCCGCACGGCGGCGAAATCCAGCAGCATGGGCGTCGTTGTCGCCGCCAGCACGTCGGGGCTGAAGCCGCCGGGCGGCAGCTGCACCGGCCCGCTGCGCAGCTCCTGGGCGCCGGTCAGGTAGATGTTGCGCCAGGTGCCGGCCTCGGACTCAAAGCCGAGCTCGGTATAGATGGCCGCCAGCTGCTCGCGCGCGGCGGTGTTGGCGTCGTCGGCGAAGACCACGTGGTTGAGCAGCGTGGCGGCCCAGCGCAGCTCGCCCGCCTTCATCGCCACATCAGCCTGGGCCATCACGGCATCCGGGCCGCCCATGGCCGCCACGTACTTCTTCGCGGCGGGTTCCGGCGGCAGCGGGTTGAGGTTTGCCGGATTGGCGTCGTACCAGCCCAGATAGCGCTGATAGATGGCCTTGGAATTGTGGCTCATCGTCCCGTAGTAGCCGCGGTTGAACCACTGTTTGGCCAGCACCTGCGGCAAGGCCAGCACCTCGGCGATCTCCGGTCCCGTCAGCCCGGTGTTCATCAGCCTGACCGACTGGTCGTGGAGGAATTTGTAGGCGTCGCGATGGTTGGTCAAAAAGGCGGTGATCTCCGCCTGGCCGAAGCGCGGAATGCCGTGGGCGGCGAACATCACGTCGCTGGTCGGGCCGAACAGGCGGATGGATTCGGTCAGATAGTCGGCCCAGGCCTTGGCGTCGCGCACCAGGGCGCCGCGTGCTGGCAGGAGGTTGTGCATGGTCAGGTTGGCGTTCTCGGCCATGAAGACGGCCCGGAACTGAGGCAGGTGGAAGTTCATCTCCGCCGGCGCCTCGGTGCCTGGCGTCAGCTGGAAGACCATGGTGACGTCGCCGACGGTGATCTTCTGGCCCGTCTGTGTGATCAGGTCCGTCGGCGCGATCAGCGACAGCGTGCCCAGGGACGGGCAGGGGCCGAGCCCGGAGGTCATCTCGCCCTCCGCCCCGCGTGGCAGGGTGTGACCGAACTGGAACCGCGCCCGGCGCAGCATGGCCGGGCCGGCGATGATGTTTTCCGAGACCGCGTGTTCGAGAAAGCCCTCCGGCGCGATCACCTTGACCTTGCCGGCCGCCACGTCGGCCGCCGTGGTCACCCCGCCGACCCCGCCATAGTGGTCGATGTGGCTGTGCGAGTAGATGACGGCCAGCACCGGCTTTTCCGCCACATGCTCCTGGGCCAGCTCCAGCGCCGCGCGCGCCACCTCGACCGTGGTCAGCGGATCGACCACGATCCAGCCCAGGCCGGCGTCGATGAAGGTGACGGTGGAGACGTCGAAACCGCGCACCTGGTAGATGCGCTCGGCCACCTTGAAGAGCCCGTGCTTGGTGAGGATCTGCGCCTGGCGCCACAGGCTGGGATTGGCGGTGTCAGGCGCGGCGCCCTTGAGGAAACCGTAGGAGGACAGGTCGAACGCCACCCGCCCGTCGGCGCGCTTGATCACCGGGTCCTTGCGCGTGGCGATGAAGCCGCGGCTGGCAAAATCGAAGTCCTGGCGATCGTCGGCGGCCACCAGCCGGCGCGCCTCGTCGAGAGTGCTCATGATCTGTTCCGACGCTCCACCCTTTGCGCAGCCCTTGTTTTTGCCGGCCAGGGCGCGTTTTGAATAGGGGCCCGGGGAGACGACCATGCAAGCCATTGATCTGAACGCGCTGGACGACCTAGTCGAAGGCCATGTCGACCTGCGCCGACGGCCGGGCTCGGTACAGCCGGTACGGTTTCCAGTGGCTGAACTGAACTACCTCGATCCGGCCACCCGCTGGGTCGCGACCTGCGCGGCGGGCGTGCGTCTGCGGCTGGTGACGGATTCGCGCAACCTGCGCCTGTCGGTGACTCAGCGTCAGGCCCTCGGCGCCGACTCCCGATCCTTGGCCAACTACGACCTCTATGTCGACGGCCAGCTCTGGGCCCGCGCCCCGGCCGAGGGCGGCGCGCGGGTGGTCATGACCGGCGGCTTCGAGGGCGACGAACGCGCCGCGATCGTCTTCTCGGGCCTGCCCGCCGGCGAAAGGTCGCTGGAGCGGGAGCGCGGCGCGGTCTTCCTGCCCGAGCTTCCGGCGGGCGAAAAGACCCTGGAGCTCTGGTTGCCGCAGGTCGCGACCGTATCGATCACCCGGCTGGAGCTGGATGACGGCGCCCATTGGGCGCCTTGGCCGGACCGGCGGCGGCGGCTGGTCTTCCATGGCAGCTCCATCTCCCACTGCATGGAGGCCGACGGCGCGTCCGGGGCCTGGCCGGCCGTGGCGGCAGGGCTTGCCGACATGGCGCACCTCAACCTGGGCTGGGCCGGGTCCTGCCTGCTCTCGGGCCTGGCCGCCCGCGCCATTCGCGACCAGCCCGCCGACGGGATCGTGCTCAAGCTCGGCATCAACGTCTATTCCGAGGGCATGCTGAAGGAGCGCACCTTTCTGGATTCCGCCCATTCGATGATCTCGATCATCCGCGAGAAGCACCCGACCACGCCGCTGATGATCGTCTCGCCGATCTATTCCGCCAGCCGCGAGCGCGAGGGCGCCGCCGGCGGCCCGTCGCTCAGTCGCATGCGCGAGTTGCTCGAAGGCGTGGTCGAGGCGCGGGTCAAAACCGGCGACAGGGCGATCCGCTACCTGTCCGGTCTCGCCCTATTCGACGAGGCCGACGCGCCGGACCTGCCCGACGACCTGCACCCGAATGCGGCGGGCTATCGGCGCATGGGCGAGCGGTTCTTCGAGGTCGCGCTGCAGGACGGCGCCTGGTTGGGGGCGGCCTAGGTCACGTGGCCGCGGTCATCGCCCCGCTGACGGCCGAGCCAAATACCATCACCGCCCTGTCCGAGATGCTGGT